>JAFGMW010000064.1 GCA_016927275.1 Pseudomonadota bacterium | reverse complement strand
TTTGCCCCCCCCCCCCCCCCCCCTGCTCGGGAGCTTCTAGCCCAGACTCTTTCAGGTTTCAACTGGACCGATTTCCAGGGGGAAGGTCAGTAAATATTCTTTATATTCGTATCTATTATTTATTGAACATTAAATATATTTTATATGTAGACTTTATTACTGGACTAATATAAAGTATGTTTTATGGCAAAGACGCTATGGGGCAAGATCTACTTCAGGGATATCTACGCCGGAAGGCTTCAGGAGGAGCCCGGCGGCAGGGTGGCGTTCACCTACGACGCCTCCTATCTCGAGGGTGATCAGCCGGCGATCGCTCATACCCTTCCGCTTGGGCCCGAGCCGCACGTCTCTGAGAGCGGACTGCCCCCCTTCTTCGACAACCTGGTCGCCGAAGGGTGGCTGAGGAGTGCCCAGGCAAGGGCGCTAGGCGTAAACCCGAACAACCGCTTCGCGCTTCTCCTCGGTTTCGGATTCGATCTCGCGGGCGCCGTCTCCATCATCGACCCTGAAGCGCAGGAACATAAGACCCTCGATCATACCGACGAGGCCACACTGGCGGCCCTGCTCGGAAGGGCGTCCCTCTCCGGCATACAGCGAAAGCTCCTTGTAGTCCCCGATGGAAGAAACTATCGCCCGGTCGGGCCCGGAGAGCTGAGCACGCATATCGCAAAACTTCCCTCCGGCAATCTGGCCGATATAATCGAACTCGAATATCTGACCACCCGGGCCGTCCGCAAGCTCCTGCCGGGGGATGATGTCGTGGACATGGAGATCGTCACCATCCCATCCATAAAGGAGCAGGCTATTATCATCCCGCGCTTCGATCGAACTCCTACGGCCAAGCGGATTCATTTCGAGGAGTTCAATCAACTGCTGGGCAGACATTCGGGAGATGAAAAATACGAGGGCGCCTACGAAGACATGGGAAGGTTCATACTGGACACACCCGGCTGCATCCCCGCCGAGGCGGATCGCCTGTTGCGGCGCATACTGGCAGCGCTGCTCGTGGGAAATACGGATGCGCACTTCAAAAACTTCGCGATGTTCCATACGCGAGACGGGCTTCGCCTGACGCCATCCTACGACCTGGTCGCCTCGGCGCTCTACAAGGAGTACCAGTCCATCGCCCTTTCCGTGGCCGGCATCGAAAACCTGGCCATCGGCAAGCTCAAATCGAAACACCTGCTGGAGATGGGCAGGGGTTTTGGAGTCAGGATCGATGCCATCGTCGCCGCGGTGGAGACGATCGGTGAACGCCTGCCCGCCGCACAGGAGGAGGTATCAAAATCGGACGTCGGCCCCAAACGTTTGCGCGATGAATTGATAAACAGAATGGAGAAGAGATGGAACGGCAGTTTCAAATTAACTGGGGAGCTTTGGTCGAAGAGGCGAGGCAGAGGCGCAAGGCGCAAAAGCTGACCCAGAAAAGGCTGGCAGACCTGGCCGGAGTGAGCACCCCGACCGTCTCCCGATTTGAGGGCGGCGAGAGGGACTTGCAGCTCTCGTCCGTCATAAACATCCTCACCGTGCTGGGCATGATAGACGATCGACATCTCATATTCCCCGAGCCGAAGGAGAGATATGATTTCGATCGCGATGTCGTGGCGTTTTGGGGCAAGGACGGGGAAAAGATCGTACAGTGCGCCGTCAGCCAGGAGGCGATTGAAGATCATTTCGGCGGCGGCGACAAGGACCCGCTCAAGATATTCAGAGCTAATCGCGAGAGCATAGAGCACGAGGCTCGCCGCAAGTATCTCACGGATCGGTTGGAACCTGACGGCTCCGTCCTGATACGCACAGGCGATTTATAGTTTCCCAGCGTGATGCCAATCTTGGGCCCAATTTTGGGCCCACCCGCCTTCGCTATCCTCCTCCGCAAAGGCCCCGGCGCGACAAGAAGCTCCGGCGGGCAAGCTCGGGTCAAAAATACCATCAGACGGAGCAAGGGATGTTGCAGCGCACGGGCCACTGCGAAGCCCCTCGTCACGCCTCCGCCGCGTCCTGCTCGTAGTTCATGAGGCTCGAGTGGAAAGATATGTCGGGGTGTTTTTCCTGTATGTAGCCCAGCTCCCACTCGTTCTTGAAGAGCATCATCGGATAGTCCCTAACGTCGTGGACGATGTGCGCGCGGTAGTAGCTCTCGAACTCCTCCTGCTTCTTCCTGTTTGCGGACCGGTACCAGCGCGAGTAGGTGTAGGGCATCGGGTGAAAGAGGGCCTCGGCGCCGTACTCGTGGAGCAGCCTGAACTTCACCACCTCGAACTGGAGCTGCCCCACCACCCCGATGATCGTGTCGGAGTTGTGCCTGCGACGGAAGAGCTGGGAGCTCCCCTCCTCGGCGAGCTGCTCGAGCCCCTTGTTGAGCTGCTTGACCTTGATCGGATTCTTGAGCGTGACGAGGCTGAAGCGGTCGGGGGAGAAACGCGGTATGCCGGTGAAGGTGAGCCTCTCGCCGGCCGTTATCGAGTCGCCTATCATCAGGGTCCCGCGGTCGTGGATGCCTATGATGTCCCCGGCGTAGGCGCGGTCGACGTTGCTGCGCCTCTGCGACATGAACTGGAGCGCGTTCTTTATCCGGAACTCCCTCGCCGAGCGGACGTGATAGGCGCTCATCCCCTGCACGAATTCGCCCGAGCATATCCTGAGGAACGCCACGCGGTCGCGGTGCCTGGGATCCATGTTGGCCTGTATCTTGAACACGAGCCCGGTGAAGGCGGTCTCGTGCGGATCGACCGTCCTCTCCTCGGCCGGGCGCGGCAGGGGGGATGGCGCGAACTCTGTAAATGCGTCGAGGAGCTCCCGGATGCCGAAGTTATTTATCGCCGAGCCGAAGAATACGGGCGAGAGCCTCCCGGACATGTAGCCCTCGCGGTCGAATCCGTGGCCGGCCCCTTCGATCAGCTCCAGATCCTCCCTGAGCTTCGCGATGTGCCCCTCCCCCACGGCCTCCGCCAGCCTCGGGCTCTCCAGCTCGTCTATGCACTCGATCGCCTCGTCGTCGACGCGCAGCTTCATGCCGGGCATGAAGAGCCTTATGCGGCCGTGGACGAGATCGTAGACCCCCTTGAAATCGCGCCCCTGGCCGATGGGCCAGGTCATCACCGCGCACCTGAGGTGGAGGAGGCTTTCCAGCTCGTCGATGAGCTCGAACGGATCGCGCCCCTCGCGGTCCATCTTGTTCATGAGGGTCATGATCGGCATGCGGCGGTCGCGGCAGACCTGAAAGAGCTTCCTGGTCTGGCTCTCGATGCCCTTCGCCGAGTCTATGACCATGAGCGCGCTGTCGACCGCGGTCAGCACGCGGTAGGTGTCCTCGCTGAAGTCGGCGTGCCCCGGCGTGTCCAGCAGGTTGATCTCGCGGCCCGCGTAGGAGAACTGCATGACCGAGGAGGTGACCGAGATGCCGCGCTGCTTCTCGATCTCCATCCAGTCGGACGTGGCGAACTGCTCCGCCCTCCTCGCCTTGACGGTCCCGGCCATCTGGATGGCGTTGCCGAAGAGCAGGAGCTTCTCGGTCACCGTGGTCTTGCCGGCGTCGGGGTGGGAGATGATGGCGAAGGTCTTTCGGCGCTCTATCTCCCTTATGGTCCGGGTCTCTTCCATATCCTTTCGATCCTTGCGGTCATGCCACCGGCACCCGATAGTGCATCGCCGGATATAACTCAAACGAATTCCGGCACCAGACAAACGTCCGGGCTCCGGACCGGACGACGACACCTCTTTTGCGCTGAAAGCGGCGCGCGGAGTCTTTGCTGGGCGCCTTCAGCGCCGAAGGGCCGCTGACATCAGATGCAGCTTAAGGGAGAGGAGAGCAGATCGAGCATCTGCTCGTCGCTGCAATAGAAGACGTTGATGGAGATGTCTTCGGTGGCGTTTATGCAGAAGCCGTCCGCGCCGGGGTTCAGGGGCACGATGTACAGCCTCGAAGAAGGGGTCTCCAGGGGATCGGTGGCGCATTCGTAGTTCTGCAGCCCCAAATCGGGCTGAGCGGGCGTCCCTTTTGTCCGGCAGATATTGAGGTTCATCATGATGGTGCAGTTGTTCACAAAGCAGAGCCCTGCAAATCCGCCGCTGTGGTTAGTTATGGCGAGCGAAGACGCGGGGCATATGTCCCCCTTCCAATTCTCCGCCTCTATGTCCGTGCGGTCGGTGGGATCGCCCTTGGCGCCGCCTGACCACGAGGCGTTGATCCAGGTGGGATCGTATACAACCCCGCCGCCGCCGCTGCTGGAGAAACATCCGGTAAGCGCAAACACGAATACCGATCCGATCAATGCAACGAATGCATGCCTGGCGGAGATGTTCATTTGAACCCCCTTTGTCCGATCGTTGCCGGGGATATTAATTGCGCGAAAAGAAATATCAACAAGATAAATAAGGGAAATGCAAATCCTGCCGCCTCACAGCGCGGGGAGATCAAACTTTGAACCCCTGTAAGAACGCCCTGATCTCGTCCCGCACCCGGCGGTAATGCGACAACGCCTCCTCCTCGCCCTGCGCGCCTTGGGCAAACGTCGGGGGATCGTCGAAAGAGCGGTGTATTTTTTTTACGCCTCCAGGAAAGACCGGACAGGACTCGCGCGCCCGGTCGCAGAGAGTGACGACGAGGTCAAACGAAATATCTCCGAGCTCATCGAGCGTCTTCGAACGATGTCCCGAGATGTCCATGCCCGCCTCGGCCATGACCTTGACGGCGCGCGGGTCGAGCCCTGCAGCAACTATCCCCGCCGAATACGGCTCGACCGAATCGCCGAAGAGGCGCCGCGCCCAGCCCTCGGCCATCTGGCTGCGGCAGGCGTTCCCGGTGCAGAGAAACAGTATTCTTTTGATATTCTTCATCCGAAGAGATGCCCGTAGAGCATGCCGCTCCCGGTAGCCATGAGGACCACGAGCAGGACGTAGACCGCGGTCCTCTTCGTTCCCATTACGCTGCGTATCACGAGCATGCTCGGCAGCGACAGCGCCGGTCCGGCGAGGAGCAGCGCAAGCGCCGGCCCCTTGCCCATGCCGCTGCCGATGAGCCCCTGCAGGATCGGCACCTCGGTGAGCGTTGCGAAGTACATGAACGCGCCGGCGACCGATGCGATGGCATTGGCGCGCAGCGAGTTCCCCCCGAGGAGCCCCTCTATGAAACGCGAAGGTATCAGCCCCTCGTGGCCGGGCCTTCCGAGCAGGAGGCCGGAGACCGCCACGCCCACGAGCAAGAGCGGGAGTATCTGCTTCGCGAAGTTCCACGAGAGCATCGCCCATCCGACCAGCTCCTCCCGCCGAAACCAGCTTGCCAGCGAAAGCGCGAGCGCGACCAGCGAGGCCGCAGCCAGATACCACTTCAGCGCAAAGATCGCCTGCCACGCTCCCGCGCCCTCGCCCTGCGGCCTCCCCCAGTTCGCGAAGACGAGAAAAGCGACCATCGATGCAAAGAACAGGCCCTCCTGCCACAGCGGCCTGAGGCCCCCCTCGAGGCCGACGGGGAGTCCCCCCTCCTCGTGGCGTGAGCGCTCCTCCTTCAGGAAGATAAGGTGCATGAGGATGCCGATGACCACGCCGAAGAGGACCGCGCCGATCGCCCTCGCAACGCCGAGCTCGAGTCCCAACACGCGCGCCGTGAGGATGATCGCGAGCACATTGATCGCAGGTCCCGAGTAGAGGAAGGCGACCGCGGGCCCCAGCCCAGCTCCGCGCCTGTAGATGCCCATGAACAGCGGCAGCACGGTGCAGGAGCAGACGGCGAGGATGGTGCCGGAAACCGAGGCGACGGAGTAGGCCAGAAGCTTGTTCGCCTTTGCGCCGAGGTATTTCACCACCGATGCGCGGCTCACAAAGGCGGAGATGGCGCCGGCTATGAAGAATGCGGGGATGAGACACAGGATGACATGCTCGCGCGCATACCATTTCACCAGCGCCAGGGCCTCTATGATCGAGGCATCGAAGCGCGCCCACCCCACCGGCAGAAACCAGCAGGCGAGAAAGGCCGCGACCAGGATCAACAGCTTATATCGTTCCTTTTCCATCGGGTTTGCCATGGATCGACTGCCTTTATGCCCACATCTCCACTCAAAAGTCCATTTCCGCGCATGCCCCGGCCTCCCCTGCCCCGCGCCGGAAAATCGGCGCAGGGCGTTGACAAATCCGCGATTACAGACGAAAAGGGCTGCACAACAGAAAAGGAGGGTCCATGAAGGCAATCGTCGCATCGATCTTCGCAGCAGCGCTCGTCGCAGCACTCGCCGCACCGGCCTTTGCAGGCCAGAGTTACACCAACGGGCAGTTCAAGTACTCCTGCACCTACCCCGATAACTGGAAGGCGAAGGAGGAGTCGGCCAAGGCGGAGCTCAACTCCGCCGAGGCTGCCATGATGAGGGGCATGGGCGTCGAGATGCCGCTTATGGCCTCGGCCTGCTTCGGCAGCAAGAGGTGCAGCCCCGGCGACATGGGCCCCGACCCGCAGATGCACCTCATGATGATGGAGGTGCCCAAGGTCAAGAAGGGCAAGGCCCCGGCGGACAGGCCGAAGGCGAAGGCCGAGAAGGCATCGAGGGACAAGGAGACGAACTGCGAGGTGATCGCCCGCGGCAACAAGAAGTGGGCCGGTGCGAGCGTGCCCTACACGACGACCCGCTGCGAGGAGAAGAAGAGGTGGCGCTACAACACCACGCTGACCATGCTGCGCAACCGCGGCGGCAAGAACTACACCTACACCTTCGACTGCACCATGCGCTCCAAGAGCAAGGACAAAGGGGAGTCCATGACCGAATTCAACCGGGAGCTGAAGCCGTTCTGCGACGCCAGCATCGCCTCGGCCAGATTCGTGAAGTGACGACGGGACAGGCTTGAAAAAAGCCCGGGGGCGACCCCGGGCTTTTTATTTGCGCAGGACTCTCAGCCCTCACTTCACGCCGTGCAGCTCCACGTCGAAGATGAGGTCGGAGTTCGGCGGGATCGCAGAGCCGGCCCCTCGCGCCCCGTAGCCGAGCTCGGCCGGGATCATGAGCGTGCGCTTGCCGCCCACCCTCATGCCGGCGACCCCCTCGTCCCATCCCCTGATCACCTCGCCCGCTCCCAACGTGAACGTGAACGCCTCGCCGCGGTCGAGGGAGCTGTCGAACTTCTTGCCCTTCTTGTCCCCCTCGTCGATCCAGCCGGTGTAGTCCACCGTGACCTTCTGCATGGCCTTCGCCTCGGCCCCCGTGCCCACCTTCACGTCCTTGTACACCAGTCCGCTCTTCATCCTCACGACATCCTCCTTTGCGAAAGAGACCGCCGCGACCGACGCCGCGGCCAGCACCGCAATAACGGCCACCACTGCAGATATCTTCATCCTCACACCTCCTGTTTTCAGATAACGCGCCCCTTCCTGTGGGCGACGCGCAGCATATAAAATCCCAGCGCAGCGAAGAGGGCGAACGATGCGACCTCGCCCCAGTGCCCCGGCCACGCAAAGCCGATGCCGGCGGGCTTTCCGAGGAAGAAGGCGTAGAATGCGATCAGCACGCCGGTGATACCCTCGCCCGCGATGAGGCCCGAGCCGAAGAGTATCCCCTGGTCGCGGCGCTTCTCGGTCTCCTGCTCGCTGCGGCAGAAGGTGTTCTCCAGCAGCCATCGCAGCACGCCGCCCACGAACACGGGGGTCATGGTCGAAAGCGGCAGGTATATCCCGACCGCGAACGCCAGGGGCCTCAGCCCCATCAGCTGCGCGACGAGCGAGATCGCCGCGCCCACGAAGACGAGCCCCCAGGGCAGGTCGGCCCTGAGCACCCCCTCGATCACGGTCTTCATGAGGGTGGCCTGCGGGGCGGGCAGCTCAGCTGAGCCGAACGTGAATGCCTCGCCGAGCAGCCAGACCGCCGCGGCGATGAAGAACGCCGGGACGATCGCGCCCACGATCTCCGCCCCCTGCTGGCGCGCCGGCGTCGCGCCTATGAGGTAGCCGGTCTTCAAGTCCTGCGATATGTCGCCCGCCATGGACGCGGCGACCGCCACCACAGTCCCCACCGTGAGCGCAGCCGCCTTGCCGAAGTCGTCGGTCCATCCGAGCAGGTAGAAGAGAAACGACGTGCCCAGCAGCGCGACTATGGTCATCCCGGAGGTGGGGTTGGAGGTGACCCCCACCATGCCGACGATCCTCGAGCTCACGGTGACGAAGAGGAACGCGAAGGCGCCGATGCACAGGGCGCCCAGCACGCGCATCTCGATCGATCCGCCCTCGCCTATCGCGTGCGGAAGGATCGCGATCATGGCTATGATGAGCAGGGCGCCGCCGAAGACCACGGCCATCGGGAGGTCGCGGTCGGTGCGGGCCCGATCGCCGGCGCCCGAGGCGCGCCTGGTGAGCTCGTGGAGCCCCACCTTGAGGGAGCCGTACATCGTGGGGACGGACTTGATGACCGTGAGTATGCCCGCGAACGCCACGGCCCCGGCCCCGATGTATCTTATGTAGCGGGTCCAGATCTCGTCGGCGCTCATATCGGCGATCGGCTTTATCGCCTCGGGGAAGAAAGGCTGCGCCAGCCCCTGGCCGAACATGGCGATCAGCGGGATGAGCACGAGCCAGGAGAGCAACCCCCCGGCCACCATGATCGCCGCTATCCTGTAGTTGAGTATGAACCCCACCCCCATGAGTGCGGGCGACGTCTCAAGGCCGATCTCCGCCTTGGGGAGAAGCGGAAGGCCGACGGAGACGTGCGCCGGCAGGGCCTTGAGGAACCCGAGCACCGCCTTGTACGCGGCGCCGATCCCCATGCCCAGGAACACGTTTCTGGCCCTGGTGCCCCCCGCGTCGGCGGCGATGAGCACCTGCGCCGATGCGGTCCCCTCCGGGTAAGGCAGGTGGCCGTGCTCCTTGACTATGAGGAAGCGGCGGAGCGGTATCATGAAGAGAACGCCCAGCACGCCGCCGAGCAGGGCCAGCGTGCCGATCTGCGCGATGGAGGGCGAGAATCCCCACAGGAACAGGGCCGGGATCGTGAAGATGACGCCCGATGCGAGAGACGACGCTGCGGAGCCTGTGGTCTGGGCGATGTTGGTCTCGAGTATCCCGGTCTTGCCCCAGAGCCCCTTCGTCACCCGGAAGAAGGCGACCGCGATGACCGCGAGCGGTATCGAGGTCGATATGGTGAGCCCGACCCTGAGGCCCAGGTAGGCGTTGGCGGTCCCGAACACGATGCCGAAGACGGCGCCCACGATCACGGCCTTTATGGAGAAGTCCTTGAGGCCCGAATCGGCGCCGACATAGGGCGTGAACTCCTTCATTCGCATCCTCCTGTTTTCACTGCGGCATGGGCCTGTTTTTTGCGATCGGAGCTCCCCGTTCGGGCACGGAAGCGACGCCGATACAGGGGGCCTAGAAACCCCAGAATGTCTTGGTCATCTGGTAGAAATTCTCGTCCACGGTGCGGATCCCCTCGGAGACCTCGGAGAGCGGCACCTCCACGATGTCGTTGCCCCTGAGGGCCACGAGCACCCCGAAGTGCCCCGAGTGGACCGCGTCCATCGCCGCCACCCCGTAGCGAGTGGCGAGTATCCTGTCGAAGGCGGTCGGCGTGCCGCCGCGCTGCACGTGGCCGAGCACCGTCACCCTCGTGTCGAAGCCGGTCTTCTGCTCGATCTGCTTGGTGAGCATCGCTCCGATCCCGCCGAGCTGCACGTGGCCGAACTCGTCGACCTTCTTGGAGGCGAGCACCTCGTCCTGCCCCGCGATCTTCGCCCCCTCGGCGACGACTATGATGCTGAAGTTGACGCCCATCCTCGAGCGCCGGATCACGCTCTCGCAGACCTCGTCCACGTTTATCGGCTTCTCGGGGACGAGGATCGCGTCCGCCCCTCCGGCGAGCCCGGCGTAGGTCGCTATCCACCCGGCGTGGCGGCCCATCACCTCGCAGACGAGCACCCTGTCGTGCGACTCGGCGGTGGTGTGCAGCCTGTCGATCGCCTCGGTGGCTATCATCACCGCCGTGTCGAACCCGAACGTGAGGTCCGTGCCGTTCAGGTCGTTGTCGATGGTCTTGGGGCAGCCGACGACCTTGATGCCGCGGTCGCCCAGCTTCTTGGCCGCGCCGAGCGTGTCCTCGCCCCCTATGGCGATGAGCGCGTCGAGCTTCATGGCCTTGAAGTTCTCGATCGCCTTCTTCGTGAGATCCTCGTTCTTGAATATGTTGGTGCGGCTGGTGCCGAGTATCGTGCCGCCGCGGTGGAGGATGCCGCGCACGTCCGCCCTCGCGAGCGGCATGGTTTGCTTCTCCAGGAGCCCCCGCCAGCCGTATTTGATCCCCACGATCTCGTAGCCGCCGTGCATGAGCGAACGCCGCACCACGCCCCTGATCACCGCGTTGAGCCCGGGGCAATCGCCTCCGCCCGTGAGAACGCCCACTCTCGAAATCATCGCCTTCCTCCTTGTCTTTACTGTTTTTCGATCCTCTCCCTCATGAACTTGATCGCCCTCTCCCTCTGGTTGTCGACTTCGGGCGCCTTCACCGCAGATTCAGGCTCCGCCTTCGCGGCCGCCTCCTCGCCCTCGCCCTCCTCCTCGGCGACCTCGGGCGCGGCCGGCTTTCCCGGCAGCTCGCCCGCCGGCTTCGGCCTGGCCTCGATGGAGATGTCGGGCACGATCCCCTGGTCGTGTATGATCCTGCCGCTGGGCGTGCGGTAGTACGCCACGGTGATCTTCAGGCCCGATCCGTCGTCGAGGTCTATCACCGTCTGCACCGAGCCCTTGCCGAATGTCTTCTTGCCGATCAGCGTTGCCCTGTCGTTGTCCCTGAGCGCGCCCGCGACGATCTCGGAGGCGGAGGCGGAGCCCTCGTCCACCAGGACCGCGATCGGATAGGAGGGCTCGTTGCCCTGATCGACCGCCTCCCTGCGGTCGACCTCCTTTCCCCTGTTGTCGGTCGAGACTATGACGCCGCCCTTGAGGAACAGGTCCGACACCTCGATCGCCTGCTCCAGGAGCCCCCCGGGGTTGTGCCTGAGATCGAGGATGAGCCCACTGACCTCGCCCCTCTTCGAGAGATCGGCGAGCGCCCTCTCGAGCGATCGGGTCGTGCCCTGCTGGAAGCTCGAGATCGAGGCGTAGGCTATGCCCCCGTCGAGCAACTCCGCCTTCACGCTGGGCACGCTGATGATCTGGCGGGTGAGCGAGACGTCGAACGCCTTGGGCGCCCCCTCGCGCGTGAGCGTGAGGGTGATGCGGCTCCCGCGCCTGCCGCGCATCTTGAGCACCGCCTCCCCGAGGTTCATGTTCTTGGTGGAGACCCCGTTTATTCGAAGTATCTTGTCGCCGGCCCTCACGCCTGCCCTGTCCGCGGGCGAGCCCTTGATGGGCGCGACCACCACGAGCACGCCCTCTCTGACCGCGACCTCGAGCCCGACGCCGTCGAAGCGGCCTGAGGTGTCAACCTTGAGCTCGCGGTTCACCTCGGGGCTCATGTAGACGCTGTGCGGGTCCAGGGTCGACACCATGCCCTCGACCGCGCCGCGGATGAGCTTCTGCTCGTCAACCTCGGTCACGTAGTTGTCCTCGATGTAGTGCAGGACCTTGGAGAAGTTGTGGAGCGACTTGTAGCCCCGGTCGGTGAGCGCCCGGGCTTCCCGCGCTCCGAGAGATGCGGCCACAAGCGACAGCGCCGCTATGCACACTGCGATGCGTTTCGATTTCGGCAAGGCCTTCTCCGTTTTTTAATTGACGCGAAAACAAGGCGGGTCAGCTGCGACGGAATGCGCCCCCCTCCCCCTTTGGGGGTCAATCATCTAGCATGGGCACGGGAAAATGCAAGGGCATTGGCCCTCAGAGGTCGACCCTCGTGACCTCCGGCGGCTCACCGCCGAGGAACCGGTGTGCGATCCCCTCGAACCTCGCCGGCAGGTCTGTGACATAGAGATGGTCCCTTGCGCCCGCCTTCTCCGCCGCCGCGATCATCTTCCCGGCGAGCAGGGCCTCGAGTGCTGCCGCAGTGGCCTCGGCGGAATCGATCAGCCTCACGCCCACCCCCACGTTCCGGGCTATCACCCCCTTGAGCAGCGGATAGTGCGTGCACCCGAGGATCAGGGTGTCTATCCCCTCGGAGGAAAGCCCGGCCAGATATCTGGCAGCCGCCGCCTCGGCCACATCGTTGTCGGTCCACCCCTCCTCCACCAGCGGCACGAACAGCGGGCAGGCGCGGCTGACGACCCGCACGGAGGGGTCCATGGCCTTGAGCAGCGAGCCGTAGGCGTTGCTCGCCACGGTCCCGGCCGTGCCGATCACGCCGATGCCGCCCCCCCTGGAGATTTCGAGGGCCGCCCTGCAGCCCGGCTCCACGACCCCCAGCACCGGGACGTCGAAGTTCTTCGCGAGCTCGGGCAGCGCGTAGGCGGACGCGGTGTTGCACGCGACCACCAGCGCCTTGACCCCCCTCTCCACGAGGAAAGCCGCGCACTGGCTCGAGTAGCGAACGACAGTCTCGGCGGACTTGGTGCCGTAGGGTACCCTGGCGGTGTCCCCGAGATAGAGGACCGACTCGCCTGGCAGGCGCCTCTTGACCGCGGCCAGCACGGTGAGGCCGCCTATTCCCGAGTCGAAGATTCCTATGGGCGATTGGCTCGACATGGGCCCGGCCTATACCGCAAAGGGCCCTCTGTTCCTAGGGAAAAAATCCGCACTCCGACCTCAGTGTTTCTGCTCCTTGAACGCGTTCGCGTGGTGGAAATGGAGGTGCGTCTCCTGGCCGTCAAGATCCGAGATCTCCCCGTCGGCCATGAGCCCCAGGTCCTCGAACCCCTCCTCCTCGTGCATCAGCTCCCAGGCGGTCGTCTCCTCGCGGTAGAGCTCCCACCGCCTGTCCATCTCCTCGCTCCATAGCCTTCCCATGACGTCCTCCTCTCAAATCATTCACCGGGCAGGCGGCGCTGCGGGCGCTCCGGGGCATGCGTCCCCGGCGCCGTCGCCGTCCGCGTCCGCCTGGTCCTCGTTCGGCGCCGACGGGCAGTTGTCCCAGGCGTCGGGCACGCCGTCGTTGTCCGCGTCCGCGTTCTCGGCCCCGAAGAGCGCATCTAATCCGAGGGCGGGGCTCTCGAGGCCCGACGCCGCCTCCCTGAACACGATCTTCATTCCATAGCTCCCATCGTCGAAGAGCTTCTCGATCTTTCTCTCGGGCATGGCGGAATTGAGGTCGCACAGCACCGGTATGTCCTTGCCGTCGAGGGTGCAGACGAACTCCGCCGATGCGGGCGCCACCGGCCTGCACTGGGCAAATACCCGCATGCGGACGCGCGCCGCCTTTTCCGGCGCCTTGCCCGGGTCGGCGCAATACCCCGCCTCAGGGGCACAATTCATCTCGACGAAAACCAGGATCCTTGCTCCCGCCTGGACCCTGCTGCCCACTGTCTTCCAGAGCTGGTTGTGCGAGTCGTAGCAGCGATAGCCATATTCGTGAGATTTGGCCTCGGGCTTTAAGGCGCTCCAGCTCTGCCCCGCGCCCAGCCTGCCGAACAGAACAATTTTCCCGCCCAGAAACGCGGCCGCGTAATCGACCGCCCCGGCGGAGACCGCGTGCGCAGGACCGCAGATCGCCACGAGCATGAGGCCGGCTGCCATTGCCGATACAGCTCTCTTCATGACAAAACTCCGCTGTGCGCCCGGATGCGAAACAGCTGCACAGGCTAATATAAGCAAGAATCGCACCTGCGATGACTGAGAGATTAAACCTTTTATTTTCAATTACTTGCAGTTCAGGGTGGATTGCAAATTTGAGACATGTGTCATGATTTTGACGATTATTGGAAAAAGCTGTCAATCGGATGACGTATGGAATTTGTCGGTATTTGAGGGTCTTTGCCGCTTCACCGGGCCCTTTTGCCGCGACCGGCTGCCCTCGGTGCGAGACTCCCCGCGCGGGAAGAGATCGCACGCCGCCTCTCTTCGGTCCTCATCCTGCGCGAGCGGCGTCGATGCCGAGTTGAGTTGACAGGACTCATGCTCAATACGTATATTCCCGCATCAATCTCACAAAGGAGAACAACACCGTATGAATCCCATCGCGCTGCTGGGCGTCATGGCCCAGACACAGGAGATCGTAGAGGCCACCGACCTCGCCCTCGGCAACCAGAGCATGATCCAGCTTATATTCGGGGCCGACCTGATCGTGCAGATCGTCATGGTGATGCTGTTCGTCTTCTCGATCGTCTCGTGGGCGATCATCGGCTCGAAGCACCGCCAGCTCAAGAGGGCCAAGCAGCTCTCGGAGCGCTTCTACCGCCTCTTCAACCAGTCCAAGTCCATAGACGCCATCCTCTCCAAGGGCACGTTCCGCAAGAGCCCTGCCTTCAACGTCTTCAAGGCGGCGGTGGACAGCCTGCGCGAGAACCAGTCGCCGCAGGCCTCGAGGATGGTGCAGCGCGAGATCAAGCGGGCGGCCGACGAGGAGATCGAGTCCATGGAGTACAGCGTGCCGTTTCTGGCGACGACCAGCAGCGCCGCCCCGTTCCTCGGCCTCTTCGGCACGGTGTGGGGGATACTGCACGCCTTCTGGAAGATCGGAAAGACCGGCTCCTCGAGCCTCGCGGTCGTTGGGCCCTACATCTCCGAGGCGCTCATCACCACCGCGGTGGGCCTCATCGCCGCGGTGCCGGCCACGATCTTCTACAACTTCTTCGTGAACCGCATAAGGATCATAGCCAAGGACCTGGACGACTTCAGCGACGATCTCAATCTCCGGATCTCGCACGAGTACTACAACCAGGAATAGGATAAGGACGCCAGACGATGCTTGGAACCAAACAGGAGCTTCTCAGGAAGGGCAAGACCCACAACCGTCTGCTCTCCGAGATCAACATCACGCCACTGGTGGACGTGGCGCTCATGCTGCTGATCGCCTTCATGATCACCGCCCCCCTTCTGCAGCAGGGGCTGCCGGTGAACCTGCCGCAGGCGCAGGCCCCTGCGCTCAAGCGCGCCAAGACCGACGTGATCCTCACCATACAGAAGGACGGCAGCATCTACATCGGCGACGAGGGCCCCGCCATACCGTTCGACGAGATACAGGGCAGGCTCATCGCCATCTATGAGGCCAAGCAGCAGCGCGATCTCTTCATAAAGGCCGACACGGACGTGAAGTACGGCTGGGTGGTTCGGGTGATGTCCATGGCCAAGAGGGCCGGAGTGGACCGCATCGGCATGATCACGCACCCCGAGTTCGAGGCCCAAGAGAGCGAAGACAGGGAGAAGTCCTGACGGGCCGTGAGATACTCCCACCCCACATTGTCGGTCCTACGCACGCCGGTCCTGGTCTCCGCAGCGCTGCACGCCGCGATGATACTCTTCTTCGCGATGGTCCCCGCCCTCGGGTTCCGCTTCGACGAGAGGCCCACGAAGATCGTCTGGGTCGAGCTCCCCAAGGGCACGAGCGAGGAGATCGAGCTGTCGGTCAAGAAGACCGAGGGGCTCCCGAGGAGCACCATAGAGGAGCAGAAGAGGCTCGAGCCCAGCCAGGAGACGCTGCCCGCCCTCAAGCCCAAGGATGCCAAGGAGGCGAAGCTGGACATAAAGACCGAGCTCCCGCCCAGGCCGAAGATGGAGTTCGAGGACAAGAAGGTCCGCAAGGCCGAGGCGCCGAGGCCGAAGATGAGGGCCGACCGCAAGATACAGGATGCGCTCGCCAAGATCGACAAGCAGCTCAGGGACCGGACCGTGGTCCCCGAGGCGGCGCAGATAGAGAAGGAGGGCCAGGGGTTCAAGTACGGCACCGGCAAGGAGCCCCTGCGCGTGATGCCCTCGGACCCCGAATACCTCAAGTACCAGTCGATGATCCGCTACAAGGTGATGAAGGAGTGGATCATCCCGATGATATTCGCGGAGGACGAGAGCGCTTCGTACAACGCGCGGGTGGAGGTCATGATCAACCTCGACGGCGACGTGACATCCATCCGCTGGCAGTCGCAGTCGGGCAACGCGGCCTTCGACCAGTCCGCGGTCCGCGCCATCAAGAAGGCGTCGCCGTTCCCAAAGCCTCCGGACCGGCTGGCGTGGGAGGCGTACAACGAGGGATTCCTCATAGAGTTTGACCCGAGGTTGAAGGCAAAGTATTAAATACCGTGACTCGTGACTCGTGACTCGTGACTGGCGGAAAAAACGGGGAGACTATGAAAAACAGAAAGATCTTTTTCACGGTGGCGCTGATGGCGGCGATGCTCCTGCCAATGGGGGCGTGGGCGCGCATCTACGTGCCCATCGATCAGCCGTCCGACCAGAAGTTCCCCATCGCCGTCGCGGACCTGCGCGGGTCCGGCGGCCGCGACATGGCCGGGATAATCCGCAACGACATGGAGCTCTCCGGGTACTTCAGGGTCCTGTCCGAGGACTCGTTCAAGGACGTGGCGCGCAAGGAGGGGATCTCGATAGACACCATCCGCTTCGACTTCTGGACCGCCATCGAAGCGGGGGCCCTGGTCAAGGGCGAGGTGTCGAGCGAAGGCGGCAAGATGACCGTGACGCTTCGGCTCTTCGACCCGTTCCTCAAGCAGATGCTGGTGGGCAAGCAGTACCGGGCGGACAAGAAGAGCATGCGCGAGATCGCCCACCGCTTCTCCAACGAGATCATGCTGGCCCTCACCGGCATCTGGGGCGTCTTCGACACCAGGATCTCCTACACAGCGGTGTCCGGCAAGAAGAGCAAGGAGATCTACGTGATGGACATGGACGGCCACGGGCCGTTCGCGGTGACCAAGAACAAGAGCATCAACATGGGCTCCGCCTGGAGCCCCGACGGCGGAAGGCTCGCCTTTACCTCGTACCTCAAAAACAACCCGGACGTGTACGTCTCGAGCCTCAACGGCGGCAACCTTCACAGGATCTCGATCGGCGGATCGAACATAACGCCCGCATGGTCCCCCGACGGCGGCATCATCGCATTCTCCTCCTCGGCGGCCGGGACCGCCAACCTCTACACGATAAGCCCGGGCGGCGGCGCGGCGCGAAGGCTCACCGCGGGCAGCAGCATCGACATATCGCCCGACTACTCGCCCGACGGCGGCTCCATCGTCTTCGCCTCAGAGCGCGCGGGAGGGCTGCACATATTCCGCACCTCCGCCTCGGGCGGCGGCGTGCAGCGGCTCACCTTCGTGGGCTACCAGAACGACATGCCGAGCTGGTCGCCGATCGGCGACAAGATAGCGTTCGCGGGCCGCGACATGGGGACCTTCGACATATTCATCATGAACGCCGACGGCTCGAACATCCAGAGGCTCACCATCGGGACCGGCAGCAACGAGCACCCCTCGTTCTCTCCCGACGGCAGGATGATCACCTTCTCCTCCAGCCGCGAGGGAGGAGCCGCCATCTACATCATGCGCGCCGACGGCTCCAACCAGACACGCGTCTCCAAGGGCAACGGCATGCTGCCCGTGTGGGGCCCGCAGAAGAGGCCCGAATAGGCCAAACCATGAAGGCCGCGATAGACATCGGCACGAACTCCGTGCTCCTCCTCGCCGGGGAGCCGGCGCCGGACGGATCGGTGCGTCCCCATGCGGACGAGGCGCGCGTCACCAGGCTCGGCCGGGGGCTGTCCTCCTCGGGCGAGATCTCGCCCGAGGCCGCGGAGGGGACGCTCGCCGCCCTCAAGGAGTACATGGAGATCTGCGACTCCCTCCGCGTGGACGGGATCGCGGCGGTGGGCACCGCCGCGCTGCGCAGCGCCTCGAACGCGTCCGACTTCCTGCTCATGGTCAAGAGGGCGCTTGGCCTCTCCATCGAGGTGATCTCCGAGGAACGGGAGGCGGGCCTCACATACAAGGCCTCGGCGCACGACTTCGGCGATTCGATCGTGGTCGCGGATGTCGGCGGCGGCTCGACGGAGCTCGTCACCATGCACGACTCGTCGCTCAGGATCGCGAGCCTGCCCGTCGGGTGCGTGAATCTCACCGAGCGATACGCGCGCTCCGATCCGCCGGACGACCGCGAGATCGATGCGCTGAGGGGCGCCGTGAGGCACGAGCTCGCCGCCGGCGCGGATCCCCACACGTTCGCGAGGCCGCACGAGGCGAGGCTCGTGGCCACGGCGGGCACCGCCACGACGCTCATGTCCATTCACCTCTCGCTCGAGCGGTACTCGCCCCCCGCCGTGCACGGAAAGGTCCTGAGGATCACGGATCTGCGCGACATCATGGATATGCTGCGGGGAAAGAGCCTCTCGGAGCGCCGCTCGATCAGGGGGCTGAACCCGGAGAGGGCCGACGTTATACTGGCCGGATCGCTCGTCCTGCACGAGGCCATGAGCCATTTGGGTTACGCGGACGTGACGGTCTCCGACCGGGGGGTGAAGTGGGGGCTGTTCTATGAGAAATTCATGAGCTGATCACCGATCCCTACCCGAGTATCTTCCTCAAATCCTCATCTGGCGTGGTGATCGGCATGATGTTGAATTTTTCGACCAGGACCTTGAAGACCGCGGGAGTCACGAACGCGGGCAGCGTGGGCCCCAGGCGCATGTCCCTTATGCCGAGGTGGAGCAGCGTGAGCAGGATAGCCACCGCCTTCTGCTCGTACCACGAGAGCACGAGCGAGAGCGGCAGGTCGTTCACGCCGCAATTGAAGGCCTTTGAGAGCGCGACCGCGATCTGTATCGCCGAGTATGCGTCGTTGCACTGTCCGCAGTCGATGAGGCGCGGTATCCCGCCTATGTCGCCAAAATCGAGCTTGTTGAAGCGGTACTTGCCGCAAGCCAGCGTCAGTATCACGCAATCCTTCGGCACCTTCTCCGCAAACTCCGTGTAGTAGTTGCGGCCGCTCTTTGCGCCGTCGCACCCGCCGATCAGGAAGAAGTGCTTTATCTTCCCAGCCTTCACAGCATCCACCACCGTGTCCGCGACCCCCATCACCGCGTTGTGGCCGAATCCGACCGTGATGTATCTCTCGGGGCCGTCCTCGGGAAACCCCTCCGCCATCTGCGCAGCCTCGATCACCGGGCCAAAGTTGCGGTCGGAGATGTGCCTGACCCCCGGCCAGGCGACAAGCCCCGAGGTGAATATGCGCGCCTTGTAGGAGCCCTGCGGCCTCTGGATGCAGTTGGTGGTCATGAGGATCGCGCCGGGGAACCTGTCGAACTCCCTCTGCTGGTCCTGCCACGCCCCGCCGTAGTTGCCTGCCAGGTGTTTGAATTTCCTGAGCCCAGGGTATCCGTGGCAGGGCAGCATCTCGCCGTGCGTGTAGACGTTTATACCCTTGCCCTCGGTCTGCTTGAGCAGTTCCTCGAGGTCGCGGAGGTCGTGGCCGGAGACGAGGATGGCCTTGCCCTTCACGGGCTCGATGCGGACCTTCGTCGGAGCGGGATTCCCGTACGCGCCGGTGTTTGCCGCGTCGAGCAGCTCCATCACGCGCAGGTTCGTCTCGCCGGTGCGCAGCGCCATGGCCGTGAGCTCGTTCGCGTCCTCCTTCCCCTCGGCGAGGTAGCACAGCGCCTCGTGGAAGAAGGCGTAGACGCACTCGTCCTCGCGGCCGAGTATCTGCGCGTGGTCCGCGTAGGCCGCCATGCCCTTGAGCCCGTAGGTGACCAGCTCCATGAGGCCCGCCACGTCCTCGCCGTGCTTCGCCATCCTCTTCTTGATCCCCACCTCGAGCCCCTGCTTCTCGAGGCCCGCGAGGTCTGCAGCCGGCCTCCACTCCGCAGGGCCCGTGACATTTTCGGGCGCCCTGCCTGCCTTTCCGCACGCATCTTCGTAGATCGCCTTCGCCCGGTCGCGCGCAGCTGCCACGCGGGCAAGGAGTTTCACGTAGCGTTCGGGGTCGAAGTTGACGTTGGTGACCGTGGAGAACAGCGCCTCCGTGACCGCGAGATCGACCTCCCGGTCGCGCGCGCCGAGCGCGCGAGCGCGATGCGCGTACTGCGCCACGCCCTTCACCCCGTGCACGGCGAGGTCGATGAGCGAGGAGACCTCAGGCGACTTGCCGCACACCCCCTGGACCGTGCAGCCGGTGTCCTTTGCCCTCTGTTCGCACTGATAGCAGAACATTTCCATGGTCCCCTCCCGAATCGACGGTTTGACTGCGAGTTGTATACAAGTCCATCACTTACTATAATGCAACGACAAACCGCAGAGCCTAGCCGAGCTGCCTTGCTTCAGATCGGCCTCCAGGCGCGGCCGATCCTCGCCGGGATGGATGCGGCCTCAGCCGGCCCCTCTGAACCGGCCGGATAGCGGATCAACGGGCACCCGAGGCCGGCGTCCCAGCCCCTTCGTATCGGGTCCACGATCGACCATGCCGCCTCGAGCGCGTCGCTGCGGATGAACAGCGTCTGGTCCCCCTGCATGCAGTCGAGCAGGAGCCGCTCGTAGGCGTCGGGCAGGTCGAGCCCCGCCGCCCTGTACCTGAACTCCATCGAGAGGGTGCCCATGCAGAGCTTGGGGCCCGGGCCCTTGGCCTGTATCGACAGCGAGACCCCCTCGTCGGGCTGGACGTTGAACACGAGCACGTTCGGGCAGATGTCGTCGGGGAGAAACGGAGCGAACATCGAGTCGTGGACCCGCCTGAAGAATATGGCGATCTCGCTGGCGCGGCGGCAAAGGCGCTTTCCGGTGCGCAGGTAGAACGGCACCCCCTGCCACCTCGTGTTCTCCACGCGGAGCTCGGCCGCTACGTATGTCTCGGTCTGCGAGCCGGGGGCCACGCCCTCCTCCGCGGGATAGCCCTCGTACTGCCCGCGCACAACGCCTGCGCACGGTTTCGAAGGGTCGATGTGCCTGATCGCCCTGAGGATCCTCGTCTTCTCGTCGCGCACGCTCTTCGCGTCGAAGGAGGACGGCGGCTCCATGGCCACGGTGGCCATCATCTGGAGCATGTGGTTCTGGAACACGTCGCGGAGCGCGCCGGCCTCGTCGAAGTAGCCGGCCCTCCCCTCCACACCCTCCGACTCGGCGGTGGTTATCTGCACCTGGTCGATGTAGTGCGCGTCCCACACCGGCTCGAAGATCGCGTTGGCGAACCGGAACATGAGCATGTTCTGGACCGTCTCCTTGCCCACGTAGTGGTCTATGCGGTAGATCTGGCGCTCGTCCAGGTGCTCGGCGAGCCTTTGGTCGAGCTCCCGCGCGCTCGCAAGGTCGAAGCCGAACGGCTTCTCCACCACCACGCGCGAGCAGGCCGGCCCCTCGGTGCACTCCGCGAGAAGGCCGGCGCCGGCCAGATGCGCAACTATCTCGGGGGCGAGCCTCGGCGGGGTGGCGAGGTAGAATACGTGGCAGCCGCCCGCAGCCCTGCGCGCGCCAAAGTCGGAGAGCGTCCTGGCGAGCGATCGGTACGCCTCCGCGTCGTTGTATTCTCCCCTCTGATAATGAAAGTTCGTTGAAAACCGCTCAACTTCTCTCGAGGAGACGCCCAGGCAGCAGGCGCGCACCGCATCGACCACGCGCGCCCTGAAATCGACGTCGGAGATCCCGCTGCGCGCGAAGCCCACGACCTCGAACTTCTCAGGGAGCAGCTCGCGCCTGTGGAGGTTGTAGACGGCTGGGATGAGCTTTCTCCTGGCAAGATCGCCCGAGGCGCCGAAGATGACCATGGTGCAGGGCCCCGGCCTCTCCTCCACGCAGAGGTTCGAGGTCTCTCTGAGCTGTGTCCGAAACTCGGCCATGATCCCCCCGTCATCCCATCAGGCCTTCTTCACCTCGTGCCCGCCGAACTCGCCCCGCAGCGCGGCCAGAACCTTGTCCGAGAACGAGTCCCGCTCGCGGGAGCGGAACCTGGCGAAGAGCGCGTGCGCGATCGACGTGGCGGGCACGCCGGAGTCCATCGCCTGCTGCACGGTCCAGCGTCCCTCGCCCGAGTCCTCGACATATCCACTTATCCCCGCGAGCCCTGGGTCCTTTGCCAGCGCCGACTCGAGCAGCTCAAGAAGCCACGAGCGCACCACGCTCCCCCGGTTCCAGATGCGCGCCACCGCGGAGAGGTCCAGACCCTCGCCGAAGCGCGAGGCCTTCATGATCTCGAACCCCTCGCCGTAGGCCTGCATCATGGCGTACTCGATGCCGTTGTGCACCATCTTGACGAAGTGGCCGGCCCCCGCAGGGCCGCAGTGCATATAGCCCCCCTCGGGGGCAAGCGATTTCAGCACCGGCTCGATCGTGTCGAAGTCGGACCTCTCGCCCCCCACCATCGTGCAGTATCCGACCTTGAGCCCCCACACGCCGCCCGAGACGCCGGCGTCCAGGTAGCGTATGCCCCTGGCGCCGAGCGCGTACGCGCGCTCGTTGTCGTGCTCGAACCACGAGTTTCCGCCGTCCACGACGAGGTCCCCCTCGGAGAGCTTGCCGGCAAGCGCGGCGATGTGCTCCTCGGTCACCTTGCCGGCCGGGAGCATGAGCCAGACCACGCGTGGCTTCGCGAGCTTGGCCGCGAGGTCCTCGATCGATGCGGCGCCCCCGGCCCCCTCCGCCTCCATCGCGCGCACCTTGTCCTGCGTGCGGTTGTAGACCACGACCTCGTGGCCGCCCTTGACGAGGCGGCGGACCATGTTCATCCCCATGCGGCCAAGTCCGATCATGCCTATCTGCATCGGGTCGCCTCCGTGTCTATTATAATGATGCCACCATGTAGCATCCGGGCGCGATGATTACAAGTTTGACATCTGATATCAATGGGATACAGCAGGGGCTCCCGTAACGGCAGCGGAGAGGCACCGAGATGAAGATGCTGGGACCGATTTCCCTCGACCAGAGGGCCGTCTATGAGGATAGGCTGGCCCGCTACCCCACTGTGCTCTCCGAACAGACCTTCACGAACATGTTCATGTGGAGCGATTCCCACCCTTTCCAGGCGCTGGACGCGGACGATTCCCTCGTCCTGTTCGATGAGCGCGACCGCGGGGTGGTGCTCGTCGGCTCGCCGATAGGGCCCATCCCCCTTGCCGAAGCTGCAAGAGAGGTGGAGGGGGCGACGGGTAAAAAAGTGGCGGGCTTCGAGCGGATCGGAGAGGCGCGGGCGCATTCGGTTCCCGGCCAAGGCTGGCAGATCGAGGAGGAGGCGGACCTCTACGACTATGTCTACCGAAGGGAAGACCTGGCGGAGCTCGCCGGCAGGAGGTACCACAGCAAGCGCAATCTCATCGCCCAGTGCCTTGCCGAATACGACTGCACATACGAGGAGATATCCCCGAAAAACCTTCACGAGCTGCGGCCGATGATGGATCGCTGGTGCGACTGGCGCAGATGCCGTGACGACCGTGGGCTGTGCAGCGAGTACCGGGCCGTGAAGACTGTTCTGGAGGAGTTCGACAATCTCAGCGTGACCGGGGCCGCTATCCGCATCGACGGCCGCATAGAGGCCTTCACGGTCGGCCAGCGCCTGAACGAAAACACCGCGGTCATACACGTCGAGAAGGCGATGCCCCAGTTCAAGGGGCTGTACCAGCTGATCAATCACTGGTACTGCAAGAACGGGCTGTCCCGGTTTGAGTTCGTCAACCGCGAGCAGGACGTGGGGATCCCGGGACTGAGAAAGGCCAAGGAGAGCTACCACCCCGACCACATGGTGAAGAAGTTCGTGATATTTCCGAGGGGCGAAAGGGATGCGCTGGGGCCCCGCCGCCGCGCCGGCGAGAGGTGCCTCGACGAGGAGGGGTGATCAGCGCTTGGATTCTTTGGCCAGCAGGGCCAGGTAATCGTCTATGTTCATGTCGTTCATCCTGGGGTCCTCCCTGTGCCGGTCGAGGATCTCGAGGATCTTCCAGCCCGCATCGGTGAACCTTATGTAGCCGTAGTGCGACCATGCGGTGCGCTCGAACCACTCCTTCGCGATCCTCGCCCGCGCCACATCCGCTTCCAGCTCGCGCTTTCTCGCCCACAGGGTCTTTATCTTTCCCGAGAGCCCCAGCGTCGAGGCGGATGAGATTGCGGAGGGCTTGGGCCCTTCGGCCCCTCTCAGGCCGAAGAGGGTGCGGCAAAGCTCCCTGATCCTCTTTGTAAGCGGACCCTTCTGTCCGAGCGCCTCCCTGAGCGCCTCGAGTTCCTCCTCCCTGGATTCCAGGCCGGCCACGGTCCCCTTCATGGCCTGGCGCTCCATGGGGCTCACCTCCTTGATCCACGACCTGAATGAGATCACCTTCACAAGCTCCTCGTCGTCCAGTATCACCTTTTGGAGCGTGCGCATGGTGTAGAAGGCCATGTAGACCGAGTAGGCGCTCACCGCCTTCGCGGAGGCGGCTGCGGCCGCGGCAGCTATCGCTGCGTCCGCTGACACACCGGCCGCCGTGGGGGCCTGACAAAACTCCTCGGTCGGGGCGGCGGCGAAGAGGGAGGCGCGCAAAGGCCCAGGCCCATCTCTGCCGACGGCAGTCGTATCGCCGCCTTTCACGAAGGAGTCCAAAAGACCTGACGCGCCGGAGGGACGAAACGGCGCCCGTGCCGACATGCCGGCCGCTGCAAACGCGGGCGCCGGCTGAAGACCCATCCATGACGGGAAGATTGAGCGCATCACCCTCTTTATCGGGACCGCCGCCCGAAAGTTGCGTCCTTTCTGATCAGAGGATCTCCTTCACCGCCCTGATCACAGCGTCGGCGGTGATGCCCAGCCGCTCCATGGCCACCTCTCCCGGCGCCGAGGCGCCGAAGCGGTCGACGCCGACCACGCGGCCCGACTCCCCCACCCAGCGGCTCCAGCCGAAGGTGGCCCCCGCCTCCACGGCGACCCTGGCCTTCACGGAGGGGGGGAGCACCGAGTCCCGATACCCCTCCGGCTGCTCCTCGAAGAGCTCCCACGACGGCATGGAGACCACGCGCACGGGGATATGCTCGGAGAGGAGCCAGCACTGCGCCTCCAGCGCCAGGTGCACCTCGGAGCCGGTGGCGATGATTATGGCGTCGGGCTCGCCCTCGCATTCGGAGAGGACGTAGGCGCCCCTCTCCACCCCGCCTGCCCGCTCCACCGCATCGCGGTCGAGCACCGGCAGGTTCTGCCGCGAGAGCGCCAGCGCCACAGGCCGTCCGCTCGATATCGCCCATCGCCATGCGGCCGCGGTCTCGTTCGCGTCCGCAGGGCGGATCACGACTATCCCGGGCATGGCGCGCAGCGAGGCAAGGTGCTCTATCGGCTGGTGGGTGGGGCCGTCCTCGCCGATGCCGAGCGAGTCGTGCGTGAAGACGAAGATGGAGCGCGACTGCATCAGGGCCGCTATCCTGATCGACGGCCGCATATAATCGGAGAAGACGAGGAACGTCGCGCCGAACGGGATGATGCCGCCGTGCACGGCAAGGCCGTTCACGATCGCGCCCATGGCATGCTCGCGCACGCCGAAGTGGATGTTGCGGCCCGCGTGGTTCGCCGCCTCGAAGTCGCCGCCGCCGTCGATCGTGCTCTTGTTGGAGGGGCCTAGATCGGCCGACCCGCCGATGAGGTTCGGCAGCGCCCTGGCCAGTGCGTTGATCGCCTTCCCGGACGCCGCGCGCGTGGCAACGGCCTTCCCGGCCTCGAAGGCGGGCAGAACCTCCTCCCATCCCGCAGGCAGTCTCCCCGCGATCTCGTCATCGAGCCTCGCCGCATCCTCGGGGTGCTTCTCGCGGTAGCGCTGCATCAGCCCGTTCCACTCCCCCTCGCGGCGGGCGCCCTCCTCTGCCGCCTTCGCGAAGCGCCCGCGCACCTCCTCCGGCACCTCGAACGGCGCGCGCTGCCAGCCGAAGAACTCCCGCGTCGCCCGGTTGGCCTCCGCGCCCAGCGGCTCGCCGTGCGCAGAGGCGGTGTCATGCTTCGGGCTGCCGAATCCGATGTGGGTGCGCACCGCGATCAGCGACGGCCGCTCGCCCTCCGCCCTCGCCCTCCCGATCGCCTTTGCGATCGCGGCCAGGTCGTTGCCGTCCTTCACCCGCTCCGTGTGCCAGCCGCAGGCGTCGAAGCGGCGCAGCACGTCCTCGGAGAACGCGAGATCGGTGCTCCCCTCGATGGAGATGTGGTTGTCGTCGTAGAGATAGATCAGCTTTCCGAGCTTGAGGTGTCCCGCGATAGAGGCCGCCTCCGAGGACACCCCCTCCATGAGGTCGCCGTCCGAAATTATCGAGCATGTGTGATGATCGATGACATTGAGCCCGGGCCTGTTGTAGCGGGCCGCCATGAATCGCTCGGCCATGGCCATGCCGACCCCCATCGCGAACCCCTGGCCGAGGGGCCCCGTGGTGACCTCGATGCCGCAGCCGGCGCAGCGCTCAGGATGGCCGGGAGTGCGGCTGCCGTATTGCCTGAAGTTCTTTATCTCCTCCATGGAGAGGTCGTGACCTGAAAGATTAAGCAACGCATAGAGGAGCGCGGAGCCGTGGCCCGCCGAGAGTATGAATCGGTCGCGGCCGAACCAGGCGGGATTTGCGGGATTGTGCCTGAGGAAGCCGGTCCAGAGGGCGTACGCCATGGGGGCGGCGCCGAGCGGCATGCCCGGGTGCCCTGACTTTGCGCGGTCCACCGCGTCTATGGCCAGCATCCTCAACGCGTTCACGCACAGCTCGTCGATCTTCCCCTTCATCATAACCCCTTTCACCTTTCACCTTTCACCTTTCACCTTTGAGCTCTTTATTATGCCCCGCACCGCCACGTTGAGGACGAGCGCGAGGAAAAGGACCGCAGAGACCTTCTCCGCCCACGCCGGGAGCGCGAACCCGACATGGTGGACGACTTGCGCCGACATCCCGGCACCGTACCAGAGCCAGTTGAGCGCGAATCCGAAGGCGACGCTCATCACCGCGATGGTGGCCACGTAGATCGACGCCGCGCCCCTGCCCAGCTCCTTTGCCACCACCGTGATGGTGACCGCGTTCGTGGCCGGCCCCGCGAGCAGAAACACCATGGCGGCGCCAGGGCTCATCCCCTTGAGCATGAGCGCCGCGGCGATGGGCAGGGACCCCGTGGAGCAGACGTACATCGGGATTCCCACCAGCAGCATCACGATCATGGAGAGAAACGGGGAGCCGAGGTAGCGGGTGATAAGCTCGTCGGGCACGGCGTAGGAGATGATCCCTCCGATGAGCAGGCCCACGACGAGCCACCGCCATATGTCGGCCAGCAGCTCGCCGAAGGCGTAACGGATCATCTCGTAGATCCTGCCCATCCGCCACCACTGGGGCTTCTCGCACCTCGCTCGCTCGTTGATCTCATGCCCCTCGTGCCCGCACACGCGGCAGCGCTCACCCTCCTTCGAAAGGTCGGGCCCCTGGGCCAGAGGCTCGTGCCTGGTGGCGAGAAAGAGGTTCCCCATGATCCCGGCCACGATCGCCGTGACCGCGGAGGAGATCACCCGAAAGACGGTGAAGAAGAGGCCCATGAGCGAGTAGGTAGCGAGTATCGAGTCCACGCCGGTTATCGGCGTGGCGATCAGAAAGCTCACCACGGAGCCGCGGCTCGCCCCCTTCTTGTTCAGCATCATGGCGGCCGGTATGACGCCGCAGGAGCACAGCGGGAGCGGTATTCCGAGCACCACCGATTTGACCACCGAGCCTATGCCGCTTTTGCCCAGGTGCCTCGCGATCCACTCCAGCGATATGAAGGCGTGCAGTATCCCTGCGAAGAAAAAGCCGAAGAGCAGGTAGGGCGCCATCTGGTACAGCAGGGACATGGATTCGTACAGAACCCCTGTTATCACATGCATGATCCCCCCCTTGATCTTTTGAGGGTGAACTCAAGGACCGCGAGCCCCTCCGCCTCGGCCCTGATCCTCTCCCCGTCGTTCACCTGCCCCACGCCCGCCGGGGTGCCGCACATGACCACGTCGCCGCGCTCGAGGGTCATGAAGCCCGAGACGAAGCCGATTATCTCCTGCGGCGAAAACGTCATGTCGCGCGCGTTGCCGCGCTGGCGCTCTTTTCCGTCGACACGGAGCGAAAGCTCCGCGGAGCCGGGATCGAAATCACGGCCCGCCCTCCTGAATTCGCCCAGGACCGCGGCGCCGTCGAAACCCTTAGAGAGCGCCCAGGGCCCGCCCGACCTCTTGGCGGCCGCCTGCCTCTCCCTGAGCGTGAAGTCTATGCCCACCGCCCAGCCTGCGACCGCATCGGCCGCCTCCTCCCCGGAGGCGGAGAAGACCGTTCGGCCAACCAGCGCGCACAGCTCGACCTCGTGGTGCAGAAGCCCCAGACCCTCCGGGATGAAGAGCTCGGCGGGGGAGCTCGCTATCGAGGAGTTCGGCTTGATGAATATGACCGGCTCGCTGAAGGGGGATTCACCGCCCATCTCCCGTGCGTGGTCAGGGAAGTTCCTGCCCACGCACACGACCTTGGTGGGAAGAAACGATTCGTCCCCGAGCCTGACCTCGCGCATCGCCGCCTCAGTTGTGGATCTTCTCGAACTGGTCCTTGCCCACCCCGCACTCTGGGCAGACCCAGTCGTCCGGCAGATCCTCGAAGGCGGTGCCGGGGTCCACGCCGTTGGCCGGGTCGCCCGCCGCCGGATCGTAGATGTAGCCGCAGACCTGACATATCCATTTCTGCATATGAACCCCCGCTGTTTTCGTGACTCGTGACTCGTGACTCGTGCTATTTCTTTTTCATCACCCTGCGATACTCATTATACGTCAGCGGCTCCCCCGATTCACGGGTGCCGGCCCTTATCACATCCGCCACGAAGAGCGTGTGGGTGCCGAGGTCCAGCGTCTTGTCGCTGATCACCCTGCACTCGTAGAACGCCTTCGCCTCCGGAAGGATCGGCGCGCCCATCTCCCCGGGCTCCTGCGCCCTGTCCGCAAACTTGTCGACCTTGCGTCCGCTCTGGAACCCGAAGCGCTTCACGTCGTCGTAGCACCCGGCAAAACCCCTGTCTATGACGTTGGCCACGAAGACCCCGGACTCCGTTATCATCTCGTGCGTGAGCGAGCGCTTGCCGACCCCTATGGCGATGCGCGGCGGCATGTTGGTCACCTGCATGAGCGAATCGAGGCACTGGCCGTTGATTCGGTCGCCGGCCCTGGATGTGAGGATGTAGAGGCCGTGCGTCACCGAGAAGAGCGCCTGGTTGAGGCCCGCTGTGTCCCTTGCGATATTGAAGTCCATCCCCCCCCCCGCCTCAGGCATAGCCCTTGATCAGTTCCGCCAGCCTCTCGCTTGAGTAAGGCGTGTCCACGAGCCCCCCATCGTCTATCCAGTCGAAGTGCTCCTCGAAGGTCCGCCTCCTGTTCTCGTAGATCACGCCGATCGGGATCTCCTCTCCCCAGCGCATGGCGGTCCTCATGGCCTCGTCCCAGTTCGTCGGATCGTACCCCTCCGGCAGCGGCCGGCATCGGTCCTTGTACCAAGCGAAGGTGTTGACCTTGTTGAAGGAGACGCACGGCTGCAGAACGTCGACAAGCGAGAATCCGCGGTGCGAGACCGCCCGCTTGATCATCTCGACGACGTGCTCCTTCATCCCGCTGAAGCTGCGCGCCACGAACCCCGCGTGCATGGCGATCGCCACCCCGAGCGGATGGAACGGCTCGGAGAAGACGCCCGCCGGCTGTGCCTTCGTGACGAACCCCTCCTCCGACGTCGGGCTCGCCTGCCCCTTGGTGAGGCCGTAGACCTGGTTGTTGTGCACGATCAAAGTGAGGTCGACGTTGCGCCTGATCGCGGCGAGGAAGTGGTTTCCGCCCTCGCCGTAGGCGCAGCCGTCCCCGCTCTCCACGATCACCGCGAGCCTGCGGTTGGCGAGCTTTGCGCCCGTGGCCGCAGGGAGCGCCCTGCCGTGCAGGCCGTCGAAGAGGTTGCAGTCGAGGTAGTGCGGCGCCTTCGCGGCCTGGCCGATGCCCGACACGAAGAGGACCCGGTGCGGGGCGAGCTCGAGCTCCACGAGCGCCCGCTTCACGCACTCGAGGATAGGGAAGTTCCCGCACCCGGGGCACCATGCGGTCTCGTGATTTCCGTAATCCGATATATTTACCATGATCCGTGACTCGTTACTCGTTACTCGAAGGGCCGCCATCGGCCCCTACGATTCCAGCGCCTTCAATATGTAATCCGGAGTGATAGGGAGGCCGTCGTATCGGAGCACCCTCTCCTTGATCTCGAATCCGCTCTCGCGGCGGACGAGCCGCGCGAACTGTGCGGTCGAGTTGCCCTCCACAGCCGCCACCCTCTTCGCGGCCTGAAGCCTCCCGAGGAACTGCGCCGGGTCCAGCGGCCAGACCTGCGAGAAGTGCATGACAGCGACGCTGCGCCCCTCCGCCCGCATCGATGCGGCCGCCTCGTCGACGATGCCCCTGGTGGAGCCCCAGCATACCATCAGCAGCTCGGCCGCCTCGTCGCCCGCGTACGTTGGCAAGACCAGCTCCGACATCATCGCCCCCATCTTCGCGTGCCTCTTCTCCACCATCCTCTTTCGGACGGAGAGGTCCTCGGTGATGTGGCCGTCCTCGGTGTGCTCGTCCGAGTCGGTCACCACAAGGCGCTCGCAGGCGCCCGGGAGGAGCCTCGGCGATATGCCGTCCGGCATCATCCTGTGGCGGAGGTAATCGGCGCCCGCTGACTTCGGATCCATGCCCGGCGAGACCGGCTTGAGACGAGAGAGATCGAACGGCTCCACGGACCTGTAGGAGTCCGCAAGATACTGATCGGTGAGGATGAATATCGGCCCCTGCACCCTCTCTGCCAGGTGCATGGCCTTGTGCGCGAGAGAGAAACACTGCTCCACCGTGCCGGGAGCGAATATTGCGCGCGGGAACTCGCCGTGGCCCGCGTGAAGGACGAGCTCCAGGTCCGCCTGCTCCGTGCGCGTGGGCAGCCCGGTGGCCGGCCCCGGCCTCTGCGAGACAACTATCACGATAGGAGTCTCGGTCATGGCGGCGAGGCTCACGCCCTCGACCATGAGGGCGAATCCGCCGCCCGAGGTGCCGACCATGCTCGGCGCTCCCGCATACGAGGCCCCTATCGCCATGTTGATCGCCGCGATCTCGTCCTCCACCTGCTCCACCACCACGCCCATCCTGCGGGAATGCGCGGCGAGGGTCAGCGCGATCGAGGTCGCCGGCGTCATGGGATAGAACGCATAGAACTTGAGCCCCGCGGCGAGCGCGCCGAGCGCTATCGCCTCGTTGCCGTTCTGCATCATGCGGGCCGCGCCCCCCTCCGGCTCGCCAAGGCGGTCTATCCTCCTCGCCCCCGCCCATTCGTATGCACGGGAGAGGGCCGCCTCGTTGGCCTCAACGACGGAGGCCTCCTTCCTGCCGAATGCAGACTCGACCGCGGAGGCGGCCGCATCCTTCGGCAGCCCCAGCAAAGCGCACGATATGCCCAGCGCCACGGTGTTATCGTAGCGCGGATTGCCTGCGAGCTCCTTGTAGGGGACCGCGAGACACCTCGCGTGATCTATCGAGTGTTTCTCCGACGCCAGGATGTAGCCTCCCTCGCGCAGCGAGGCGTGGTGCAACTCGAATGTCTCGGGGTTCAGGGCGACCAGCAGGTCGATCCTCTCCTCAGGCGCCGAGATCTCGGATGACGAGGCCCTTATCCGGAAGGTGTTGTGGCCGCCGCGGATGCGGGACTGGTAGTCCTGCGACACCACGATGCGAAACCCCCGGCGCACGAGCATCTTCGAGAGTAGGTGGCCGAGCGTGACCAGCCCCTGGCCCGCCTCGCCGCCGATGAGGATATTTAGAGATCTCGTATCAGTCATTCGCGCTCGCCGAGCTTGGGATCGAAAGGGGGTCATTCCCCTTTCCACAGCCCGTGGATATTGCAGTATTCGCGGGCCGTGACGGTTTTGGCCAAGACGCAGAACGCGGCCTCCGGCTTGTCGCCGGGCTTCAAAAACTGCCTGTGCGCGAGTCCGTCAGCGATCAGCTCGATCCACTCTATGTAGTGCTTCTCCTCCATGGGGTGCGGCGCGCTGCCCACCTTCACCAGATACCCGGAGTCCGTCCTCTCTATCACGGGCACGTGCTTCTCCTTGGCCCCGTCTGAGGTGTTCGCCGCAAGCAGCTTCATCGGCTGTCCGCAGCAGACGAGCTCGCCGGCGCCCGCGTGCACCATCTCCACCATGTTGCCGCACACCTCGCACCTGTAGATCTGAAGAAGCTTCGTTGCCATATATCCCCCCTTTTCTCAAACCATTCACGAGTTACGAGTCACGAGTCACGAGTTACGAGTTACGAGTCACGGTTTTCACTACCAGTTCTCCCCCAGCATCTCGAAATAAGCCTTCGGGTGCTGGCAGGCCGGGCACTTGTCAGGCGCGCCCTTGCCCGTGTGCACGTAGCCGCAGTTGAGGCACCGCCATGTCGTCTCCTCCTGCCGCGTGAACACTATCCCCTTCTCGATGTTGGCCTTGAGCGCCTCGTAGCGCCGCATGTGCTGTTTCTCCGCGACCGCCACCGCCTCGAACGCTTCGGCCACCTCCTTGAAACCCTCGTCGCGCGCGATCCTGGCGAAGCCGGGATACATTTCCGACCACTCGTTGCGCTCGCCGGCTGCCGCCTCGGCGAGGTTCTCGAGCGTCGTGCCTATCTTTCCGGCCGGAAACATGCCGCCGATCTCCGCCATGCCCCCCTCGAGGAACTTGAAGAAGCGCTTGGCGTGCTCCTTCTCCTGGTTCGCGGTCTCCTCGAATATGTGGGAGATCTGGACATACCCCTCCTTCTTCGCCTGGCTGGCGAAGTAGGTGTAGCGGTTGCGCGCCTGCGACTCGCCAGCGAACGACTGCAGAAGGTTTCGCTCTGTCTTGGTGCCTTTCAGTGCCATCTCGATCTCCTTTCGCTGAGTGTGTCTTTCAATCCGTATATATATAAGCTATTCAGTCTGCAATCAAATAAGGGGCCGGAAAAACGACCGATTGTCTCCAGCCTCTAGCTTCTAGCTTCTAGCTTCTAGCTTCTAGCTCCCCCCTCAGCCTCTTGACCACATTGCGCCCCAGCTCCTCGCACCTCTTGAGGTCCTCTGCGCTCGGCGCGCACCTGGCCTCCACAATCGGCTCGACCAGATCCCAGGCCCCCCGGCCCCCCTTTGCGAATTCCGTGAGCGTGGAGACCCCGCCTCCGCTCCAGCCGAAGGTGCCGAACAGGCCGAGCACCCGGTTCATGAGCCTCTTGTGCGCGAGCAGCCGGATGAAGTGGTCCATCGGCGGGTAGAGCCCCGTGTCGTAGGTCGGGCTGCCGAGTATGAGACCGCGGAAGCGCCACGCATCGCGTATGAGATATGAGACGTGCATGCGCGAGACGTCGTGGATGCGCACGCGCGAGACCTCCTCGTCCGCCAGACCCACGGCACAGGCCTCCATCATCCTCTCCGTGTTGCCGTACATGGAGCCGTAGACGACGACCACGCCCTCCTCGCCCTCGTGCCTGCTCCAGCGGTCGTAGCGCTCGATGATCCATGAAGGGTCCTTGCGCCAGATCGGGCCGTGCGTCGCGCAGATCGTCTTCACGCCGAGCCCCGCGAGCTTCTTGAGCGCCGCCTGCACGGGAATGCAGTATTTCCCGACTATGTTGGAGAAATAGCGCAGGATCTCGCCCTCGAAGTAGTCGATGTCCACCTCGTCGTCGAAGATGCCGCCCTCCAGCGCCCCGAAGCCGCCGAATGCGTCGCCGGAGAAGAGGACCCCCTCGGCCGCGTCATAGGTCATCATCGTCTCCGGCCAGTGGACCATCGGCGTCATGTGGAATCCGAGGACCCTGCCCCCGAGGTCGAGCTCCCCGCCTTCGGCCACCGTGACGACGTTATCCCTGATGCCGTAGAACTGCTCCAGAAATGCGGCGGTCTTCGCGTTGCCCACGATCTTCATCTCGGGGAAGATATTGAGCAGGAGCCGGATCGAGCCGGAGTGGTCGGGCTCCATGTGGTTCACGACGAGATAGTCGACGATGCCGTCGCAGCCGACGCAGCGGCGGATGTTGTCAAGATAGCGGTCGAAGGAGTTGCGCTTGACCGTGTCGATGACGGCGGTCTTCGCGGCCTTCACGAGGTACGAGTTGTATGAGACACCGCGGGGCAGCGGCCAGAGCCCCTCGAAGAGGTCGGTCTCGCGGTCGTTGGCGCCTATCCAGGTGATCGAATCGGTGACGGGAACCGCCGAGTGCATCCTTCTCCCCCTTTGCCGAGAAGTTTCGATTACCCTGAACATGGGCGATTGTCAAAGGAAGAGGACGCGGCGAAATAATTGACTTTTCACATCTCGCCGTCCACTAATCGCGGTGATGCAGCGATCGCGCCTTTTCAGGATCAGGCCCCTTACAATGATGCTGGCGGCGATCCTTGCCGCGCTCCTCATCCTCATGTCCTACGGGTGCTTCGTCACAGGGACGCCCCGATACAGGGGCCCTGTCACAGACCACTTCGACGGCAGGAGTTTTCACAACCTGCCGGCGACGCCGGGCCTCGGCTTCGCCCGCTTCCTCAGGTGGAGCTGGACCAGAAAGCCCGGCCCGTGGCTCGAGCGGCTCGACGCGGAGCCGGGCCCTCCCCCGCCGAAGAGTGTGGAAGGCGGCAGGTTGCGTGTCACGTTCGTGGGCCACTCCACGCTGCTCATCCAGACGGAGGGGCTCAACATACTCACGGACCCCGTGTGGTCGGAAAGGATCGGCCCTGCCTCATGGATCGGCATCAGGAGGCGCCGGACGCCGGGGATCAGATTCGAGGAGCTTCCGCGCATCGACATCGTTCTCGTGAGCCACAACCACTACGATCACATGGACATGCCCACGCTTGCGCGCCTGGCCCGCGAGCACTCCCCGCGCTTCTTCACTGGGCTGGGGAACGCCGCCACGCTGAAGGCCGCCGGGATCGGGGGCGCGAGTGAGATGGACTGGTGGGACGAGGCCGAGATCTCGCCGGGGGTGAAGCTGGCCTACGTGCCTGCGCGCCACTTCTCGAGCCGCTCGCTCTGCGACCGCAACCGCGCGCTCTGGGGCGGCTTCGTGATAGCGGCTCCCGCGGGGCCCATCTATTTCGCCGCGGACACCGGCTGGGGGCGCCACCTGGCAAATATCCGGGACCGCTACGGCCCGCCCAGGCTCGCGGCGCTCCCCATCGGCGCGTTTCTGCCCGCATGGTTCATGCAGCCCATGCACCTCTCGCCCGGGCAGGCGATAGAGGCGCACAGGCTACTCGGCTCGCGCGTGAGCATCCCGATCCACTACGGCACGTTCAGGCTCGGCGACGACGGCCAGTTCGAGGCGATCGAGAGGCTGGCGAACGCCCTCGTCTCGACGCCGGACCTGATAAGGGATTTCTGGATGCCGGATCACGGCGAGGGGCGCGACGTGCCCGCGCTCCGATGAGCCTCCCCCCTGCCTGACCGCCTCTCCTCAGCCGATTTTCTTTTTGATGGCGCCCATGAGCTGGACCTCGGTGATGGGCTTCTGCAGGAACTCAAGGTTCTTGTGACGGGAGATGCCCTTCAGGATGCTCTCGCTGAGCACGCTGACGATCACTATCGGCGTGTCCTGTGTGGTTTTGTTATGCCTTGCGTGGACGAGGAACGCCTCGCCGGTCATCGGCTCCATTATGATGTCGAGCACGATGAGGTCCGGCGACGTGTTCTTTATCCGCTGGAGCGCGGCCTGGGCGTCGCCCTCGATCTCTATCGCGTACTCGCCCGAGTGGTTCTTGAAAAAGGTGCGGTAGATCTCCCGCATGTCCTTGCTGTCCTCGACTATGAGGATGCGCTTGGCCCCTTTATTCTCCGGCACGGTCCACCTCCCTGCGAAATATCGATCAAAAATCCTCAGCGTGCAAGGGGCAAAAGGACGGTGAATGTCGCGCCCTTTCCCTCGCCATCGGAACGGCCGCTCACCGCGCCTCCGTAGAGCTCCGCGGTCTCCCTGCATATCGAAAGCCCTAGCCCCACCCCCTCTGTCGCGGGGTTCCGCTGGAAGAACTTCTCGAATATGAGGCCCATATCCCCGGAGGATATGCCCCTGCCGGTGTCGGACACGGAGATCTCGGCCATCCCGCCCGCCCTTCTCGCTGCCACGGAGACCCTGCCCCTGTCGGTGAACTTTATCGCATTCTCGACGAGGTTTCTGAGGATGGTCTCCATGTCCCCGGCCTCCACGGCGACTTCGTCGGCGGCGACGTCCAGGTCCAGCGACAGATCGATCCCCTTTACCCCGGCCTGGTCGCGCAGCTTATCCAGGACCGCCTCAGCCGTGCCCCTGAGCGAACATGACCCCTTAGGCCTCGCGCGCCTTTGACCGATCATGTCGTCCAGCTCGTAGACCTTGAGTATCTTGCCCACGTCCTCCTGCATCGTGCGTAGGTTCCTCTCAATGATGCCGTGGGCCCCGTCGATGCCCGACATGTCTCCGATCTTCGCCGCCCTGGCGAGCACCTCCAGCGCCATGGCCGTGGTGGCGATCGGGGTCTTGAGGCTGTGGGAGACGTCGCGGATGAGGTTCGCCCTTATCCGCTCCAGCCTCTTTCGCCCGGTGATGTCGCGGACCATGGCCTGGAGATAGGGCTCGCCCCCCAGCTCCATTCTGTTGAGGCTCACCTCCGCGTCGAACGGAGTCCCGTCCAGCCTCGTGTGCCTCCACTCGAAGAACTGGGGCGTCCCGGAATATGCCGCGGAGATGTTCTCGATGGCCTTCTCCCTGGAGTCCCGCCCGTCCGGCTGAAGGGGGGTGGAAAAGTCGTAGGGGTACTGGCCGACGATCTGCTCTCTCGTGCACCCGAACATCCTGAGCGTGCCCTCATTGCAGTCGATGAACCTGTTCCCCTGCATCAGGAATATGGCGTCGCTGGCGTTCTCGAACAGCGTCCTGAATTTGGTCTCGCTCCTCCGCAGAGCCTCCTCAGTCTTCTTGCGCTCGGTGATGTCGCGAATGAACACGACCATCCGCCTGCCGTTCACAGGCATGTAGTTGGCGCTGACCGAAACGTCCATCATGGTGCCGTCCTTGCGTCGGTGGCGGCTCTCAAAGCGGTCGTGCCCCTGCTCTCCGATTTTCTTGATGCGGGCGGCCGTCTCATCCCGGCTCTCTATCGCCTCGACGTCCGTTATGCTCATCTTCAGCAGGTCGTCCCGGCCGTATCCGATCATCCGGCAATAGGCGTCGTTGACCTCCAGGAATCGCCCCGCCATGTCCGCCACCCAGAAGCCGTCGATGGTCGTCTGAACGACGACCCTGTATTGCTCCTCCGCCCGCCTTCGCTCCGACAGCTCGCGCGCGGCGAACTCGGCGCTCCGCGCGCGCCATATCCAGAAGATCATGAAGCCGGAGGCGGCGATGGCCGCGAGCATGACCGCCAGCATCATCGCGAAGCGAGACCTCAGCGCGGAGAGGATCTCCCGCATGTCGATCTTCGACACGACCACCCATTGCGTGCCCGGCACCTCATCGATGAAGGCGAGGACCTCGACGCCCCGATAGTCATATCCCTTCACGGCGCCGCGCGAGCCCCTCACGCCCATCGCGGCCGGCAGATCGGGCGCGGAGACGGGGTGCCTGAGCAAAAGGGCGGTCCCCTTCCGATGACGCAGCTCGTTCAGGTACAGGATTTTATCGCCATCCCTTCGCACCAGCAGGGTCTCTGCCGTTGCGCTCGGGGTGGGCCATTCGCTGAGCATCCTGAAGAGGTAGAAGTCAGGATCGACCCTCAGGAAGAACGCACCCCTCGAGGGGGCGCCGCCGTCTCCGGAACCTATCGGCGCCGTGACGTCGAAGTGGATCTCGTCGATTATCCCCTTGTGGAAATCGCCGAGGTCCGGCCGCGACTCACGCATGGCATTGAGCGCTATCGCCAGCGCGTCATCGCCGATGGACCGTATCGCGCCGGAAGATGACGCCAGGATGCGGCCGCCCGAGTCGAGCAGGTATCCCTCCCTGTACTCGGTTCCCTTGCAGATTTCGGTGAGCCAGCCTTCAAAGCGTGCGCGCGCGCTTTTCGCATCGGTGCCGGACAGGATCTTTCCCAGCGCCTCGGCAACGAAGGGGTCCCGGCCGAGCACCCTCGCGTCGCGCAGCCGCCCCTCGCGCCACCTGTTGATCTGACCGATCTTGAGCTCGGCCACTGCGGCAATGGTGTCCGAGGCCATCTCGAACAGCCTGGCGCGCTGCCAGACATAATAGGCGGTGCCGGCGGCGACAACGCAGAAGGCCGCGACCACGAAGATGAGAAGCAGCTTCCTGTATTCGGACCTGTATTTGCGTTCTGTTTCCGCCTTGATCATGGCGCTCGCTTATGCGACGCAGCCGGGCGAATTGCGAAGCCCGCTCCCCTCACTTCGCCTTTCCCTGGCTCGCCACCGCCTCCATGGCCGCCCGCACCTTGTCGGGGTCGCCGAGATAGTAGCGGTTCACGGCGTTCAGGTCGTCGTCCAGCTCGTAGACCAGCGGCATCCCGGTGGGGATGTTGAGGCTGACGATCTCCCGGTCGGAGATGTCGTCGAGATACTTCACCAGGGCGCGCAGCGAGTTCCCGTGGGCCGCGATGATGACCCTCTTGCCCGCCCTGATGGTCGGCGCGATGGTCTTGTGCCAGTACGGGAGGAAGCGCTCCACCGTGTCCTTGAGGCACTCGGTGGCGGGCAGCTCCTCCTTCGTGAGCTCACTGTAGCGCGGGTCGCGGCCGGGCCAGCGCTCGTCGTCGGGCACAAGCGCCGGCGGCGGGATGTCGTAGCTGCGCCGCCAGATCTTGACCTGCTCCTCGCCGTGGGCCGCGGCCATCTCCGATTTGTTGAGCCCCTGCAGCGCGCCGTAGTGGCGCTCGTTGAGGCGCCAGGAGCGGTGCACCGGTATCCACATGAGGTCCATGTCGTCCTGCACGATCCACAGCGTCCGTATCGCGCGCTTGAGCACCGAGGTGAAGGCCACGTCGAACGTGTACCCCCCCTTGGCGAGCTCCGCAGCACCCTCGTGAGCCTCCACGATCCCCTTTTCCGAGAGGTCGACGTCGGTCCATCCGGTGAAGCGGTTCTCCCTGTTCCAGACGCTCTCCCCGTGCCTGAGCAGCACCGCCTTGTGCATCCGATCCCCCTTTGCAGAGGCCCGGAATATAGTTTCACAAAAGACGCGGTGCAAATGAAATATCGGCTGACCGGCTCGGGGCGAGCCCCTCGAATGTCTCGGGGCGAGCAGAAGGGTTGACATCCGGCCGAGCGGGTTCTAAACGGCCGCGATGCCCCATTTTCTGGAACACGCCCTGATTGACAGCGCGAAGGCGCTGCTCTTTCTGACGAGCGTCGCCGCCGGGATGTTCATTCAGCTCGTCTACAACTGACCCCTCGGGCCAGCGCTGCGCCCTCGCCTCATGAGGAAGAACGCGGCGACGGCCAGCACCGCCATCGCGACGAAGAGGCGCGTCGGGGTGACCGCGCCCTGCCGGTACTTGCCGATCACGCCTACGGCGATCCCGACCGCCGTGCCCACGACGAAGCCGTTGAGGAGCCCGATGCCCAGCGACTCGCCGACGTTGAGAGCGACATCCTCCCGGGCGGACATCCCGGCGATGAAGCTGCCGATCACCCCGCCGATCATCCCGCCGATCATGCCCAGCGCCACCGCAAGGGCCGGCCCCATGGGGAGGCCGAACGAGAGCCCGCCGGTGTGGGGCAGCGCCTCGTTGAAGTGGATCGCGAGCGCGCCGATCGCACCCCCGATGCACGATCCGCGCACCAGCCAGCCCTTCTCCCTCACGAAATTCACGATTGTCTTCATGGGCGGTGATTATGCACGAACCGGGAGCGCGTGTCGAGCGACGAACCCGTGGGCTCGCTACCTGAGCCGCACCAGCTCGTCCCACCTCTTCACGGGCCTCGAGCGCGAGAGGTACCAGACCTCGCGGTAGTCGGAGCGCGGCACCTTGAGCCCCATCTTGAAGCCGAAGAGGGTCCTCAGGTCGAAGGTCTGCGAGTAGTCCCTGATGACGAGTATTATCGGCCCGCGGTACGGGTAGTGCCTCACCTTCTCCGCCTTCTTCCGCAGGATGTCCACGAGGACCTTCACGTTGTCCTCGGCGGAGATGATGCCGTGGACCGTGCTCGGGTCGCGGCCCATGAACATCATCGCCTCCTTCTTGTCGTGGAATATGTGCGACACCTCGACGCCCACGACCTTCCTCGACGCCCGCTCCACTATCTCGAAGTCGGGCCGCTCCCGCTTCCTGAGGAACCGGTACTTGGTGCCCTTTTTGCGGTTGTAGAGCCTGAGGAAGAATGTGAGCGCCTCGCGCTCTATTCGCTCTTTCTCGTCCATATCCTGGCGCTCACTCCGATCGCGTCCTCTCGGCCGGGTCCTCCTGCCTCTCCTCCTCGACGATCTCCTTGTACTCCTCGATCGCCTCGGCGTGCTCTATGTCCCCCGACGCGCCGCTGCGGCGCTCGTCGAGCTCCATGAAGGCCGACTCGCGGCCGTAGACCACTATCGTGTCGCCTGAGAGTATGCGGCTTGCGCCGTTGGGGGCGCCGATGAACGTCCCGTCGGCCCTGGTGATGCCGAGAACGAGCACCCCCTCCTCCTCTAGGTCCACGTCGGCGAGCCTGCGGCCGGCAAGCCAGTCCTCAGGCTCCACGAAGAGCTCCGCCACCTTGTACTCGCCGGCCATGTGCAGAAGCGACGAGTAGTCCTTCACGTCCAGGCTCGTGTACCTCTTGAGCGCCCACCCGATCAGCGCTGAGAGGCGACGATCGACCCAGCCGCTGGTCGCCACGAACCAGATGGCGCCGAGCCCCGCGAAGAGGGCAACGAGCTTGAGGAGGACCGAATCGCCCGCCGCCCTGATGTTGAGGAGGGCGACCACGAGCGAGGCGACCACGGTGATGATGCCTGCGTTGCCGAAGAGCATGAGTATCATCACTATGCGCCTGCGCACCGGGTGATTCACTATCTGCTCCGACTCCTGGGTGGTGAATCCCACGCCCGCGAAGGCCGATCTGGCCTGGAAGCGCGCCACCTCGCGGCTCATCCCGGTGAAGGTGAGCGCCACCGTGGCGATCCTCGTGACGAGGACCGATAGGGATACGATGACCAGCAGCGATATGATCGGGATCATCTCATGAACTACATACAGAAAAACAGCCCCCTTTTCAATCGTGGCCTTTCAAAGCGGGATCAGGCGAAATCGGTGGGTTCGTGATCGCCCTCGCCGCCCTTTGAATCGTCCGCAGATGCGGAAAGGTTCACGAGCGAGCGGTCGGGGATATACGACGACAGGCACAGCGAGGCAATCAGGACAGCTGCGACGACGCACGCCACGAGCCACAGGAAATCAAACCCAGACATGTGTCTTCCTTGAAACTTCATGCCTCCTCCTTCCAACTTATATTTCAAGCAACATCCGTGCCAAGAACTGAAATATAAACAAAATACTTAACTAATTGAAATATAAATGAATTTAGAAATGAATAGATGGGGACACCCGCTGAGGCAGGTAAAATCTGACCGAAAGTGTCAAATTATCCTACAGTTGGCGTAAATAGCGACAAAAACGGCACCCCCTCTCGGAAGTGCCGTTATTATCACTATCTGAGGGCAGGTCCCCTCTTACCTGTTGTGCTTCTTCATCACCTCGATGTCCTCGGCGATGGCCTGCAGGTCCTCCTCGTGCTCAACCTCGTCGGTGAGGATCGTGCTCACCATGTTGAAGGTGACTATGTCCCTGTCGCGCGTGAGGTCGAGCAGCTTCTGGTAAACCCCGATCGCGCACTGCTCGCCCTTTATGTTCTGCGCGAGTATCGCCTCAACGTACGGATCGTTTGGCGCATCGTAGCCGCAGTTGGTCCACTTGTACCACTCCTCGGGCTTGGTGAGCGGAGTTCCGCCCAGCTGGATGATCCGGTCGACCAGAAGCCCCGCATGCCTGAGCTCGTCCGCCGCGTGCTGCGTGAGCTCCGCCACCGTGGCCTCGCGCATCGGCCCATTAACCAGCTTGGCCCCGATGAAGTACTGGTAGTATGCGAGCCACTCGTCTGCGTACGCCTTGTTGAGCAGCTCCAGGAGCTTCCCAACGTCAAGCCCCACTATCTCGCGTCCCTTCGTCCCCATGGCACCCTCCCTTTTGAAAGTCCGTGTACACTACTATCCCTGCGCTTCTGTGTCCAGATTCATATCGAGACGGGCGCGTCTATGAAGACCGTGTCCACCCCGAAGCGCTCCCCGATGAGGGGCATGAGGGCGCGCACCCCCACCGTCTCGGTGGCATAGTGGCCCCCTATGACGAGGCTCACGCGCGCGTCCCTGGCCTCGACCACCGCCTCGTGCAGCATCTCGCCGGTGACGAAGCAGTCGAGCCCCTTTCTCACCGCTTCCGGAAAGAGGCTCGAGCCGCGGCCGCTGACGATCCCCACGGTCCTGACCGCCCCCTTTCCGTACGGCAGGGCAAGGCACCTTGCGCCGATCCCCCTCCCCAGGACCGAGGCGAGCCTGCGGAGCGGCATGGGGCGGGAAAACCTCCCCATGTATCCTATGTATGCGCCCTCGTAGCGGCCGAATCTCTCGATGCGGCCGAGCCCGAGCATCTCTGCCAGCACGATGTTGTTGCCGTATATCGGGTGCGCGTCGAGCGGCAGGTGGCACGCGTAGAGGCCCATGCGGCGCCCCTTCAGGAAGGCGATCCTGCGGCCGCGGTTGTGGGTCACGTCCCTCTTGCCCTTCCACAGGATGCCGTGGTGCACCACCACCAGATCGCACCCGGCGCGGGCCGCCTTCTCGAAGACCTCGATGGAGGCGTCCACCGCGAACCCCACCTTGCAGATCTCGCCGCGCCCCCTCACCTGCAGCCCGTTGCGCGAGCTGTCCCTGAAGGACTTGACCCTGAGCTCCCCGTTCAGAAACCTCACCACCGATCCCAGGCTTGCCATCCCCACCTCCTCCGGACGCGCATGAGAGCACACCGCCATCCAACGGTCAATGCGGACGCCGGAAAGATCCATTGTCGGTTTGACAGCACAGGGCAAATAACATATTGACCGCGCTTGTGAAATTACCGCCCAGTTCCTGAGGGAAACTGGGCGCACAGCAGCGGGACCTGCGTGCGCATACCCCTTTCTGGAAAATATTCCGCACCCCTCATCGCATCGGCCGCGGCAGCGCTCCTCTGCGGATGTCCGAGGCCGGTCCCTGAGCTCAACCCCGCAAGGCACGCATCGCAAGCGCCCGGAGTTCAGGTGGCATCGGCCCCGGCGATCGATTCGGCGATGGAGCGGAGGATCGAAAGGGAGATGCAGCCCCCGCTGGAGCCTGCGCCGCAGGGCGGAGAGGCGCTCACCCTCGCCGACCTCATAGACGCAGCGCTTCTCAGCAACGACTCCACGAGAATCGCCTGGGCGCAGGCAAAGGCGCGCGCAGCGGGCTGGGCCAGGGCCAGGTCGCCCTACTACCCCACGATCGACGGGGGGGTCGAGGCGACCGCGGGCAAGATCCAGCAGCTCGGCACCAGCGACAGGTCGTACGTGCAGATGGGGGTGGGGCTTTCGTACCTGCTGCTCGACTTCGGGGGCCGCAGCGCAAAGGCGGCCGCCGCCCGCGAGGCGCTCGCCGCCGCGAACTGGTCCCACAACCAGGCGATACAGGACGTGCTCCGCGACGTGCCCAAGGCATACTACACTCACCTGGCCGACGCAGCGCGCGTGAAGGCCGCGGAGCAGGACCTCAGGGAGGCGGCCACGACGCTCGCGGCCACCGAGGCGCGGAGGCGGGCGGGCGCGAGCACCGTCTCCGACGTGCTGCAGGCCCGCGCGCGCGAGGCCCGTGTGAAGCTCGATCTCGCCTCCGCGAAGGGTGCGAAGGAGATATCCAGGGGCGCGCTCGCGACGGTCGTGGGCTGGCCCGCAAACGTCCCCCTCTCGGTGGGCGAGGAGCTCGGCGACCCGCCGGTGCGAAAGCTCGGCACGAACGTGGACTCGCTGATCGCGGATGCGGGCGAGGCGAGGCCGGACATCGGCGCGGCCCAGGCGCTGGTGAGGCAGAGGGAGTCCGAGATGCGCGCGGCGCGCTCGCTGCCCTTCCCCAAGCTCACGGGCACAGGGACCCTCGGCTGGTTCAGGTCCAGGAGCGTGGAGGAGGCCACCGCCTACGGCGGGCTCAGGCTCGAGATCCCGATATTTCACGGCTTCGACATGGAGAACGCGCTCCGCGAGGCCCGCTACGACCTGGAGGCGGCAAAGGCGCAGCTCAAGCTCGCAAACGATACGGTGGTGAAGGAGGTCTGGGACGCGTACCAGAACTATGTGACCGCGGTCGAGAGCCTCTCGGCCAGCCGCGCCCTCATGGCCTCAGCGAGCGAGTCGTTCGACGCATCGTCGGCGCGCTACAGGGAGGGCGCGGCGGACATCGTCGAGCTCCTCAACGCGCAGTCGACTCTCGCCGACGCGCGCGCGCAGCTCATCGACTCGAAGTCGGCGATCTACACCTCCTACGCCGACCTCGTGCGCGCGGTGGGCGAGAGGATCCCGGAGCCGTCCGGCGCGGCGGAGGGGGAAAGGGAAACGACCTATGGTGAGAATCGGTAGGTACGAGCTCGGCGGGAGGTGGCTCACCAGGCGCAGGCTGATCTTCGGCGCGATCCTCCTCTTCGCACTGCTCGCGTACATGCACTATAAGGAGCAGCTCATGATCATGGGCCGGGCCACGGTCACGGTCGCGCCGGTCGTGAAAAAGAGCGTGCCGATATACATCGACTACGTGGGCACCACCGCCGCGAAGATGACCGTGGACATAAGAGCGAGGGTCGAGGGGTTTCTCGTTGAGCGGAATTTCGTGGAGGGCGACGACGTGAAGGAGGGGGACCTCCTCTACGTGATAGACCCCAGGCCCTACGAGGCGGCGCTGGCCGAGGCGAAGGGGCAGCTCGCCCGCGACGAGGCGGAGCTCGCCTTCGCCAAGGAGCAGGTCGAGCGGTACCGGGGCCTCTCTGAGAAGGACTACGTCTCCAGGGAGAACTTCGACAACCTGGTCACCTCCATGCAGGAGGCCGCGGCCCGCGTCGAGTCGAGCGCCGGCGCCGCCGAGCAGGCGAGCCTCAACCTCGGCTACTGCCGGGTCTACGCCCCCTTCGACGGCAGGTTGGGGCGCACGCTCGTGAACGTGGGCAACCTCGTGGGAAAGGGCGAGGCCACGAAGCTCGCCACCATCGTGCTGCTCGACCCCATCTACGTCTACTTCAGCCCGAGCGACGAGGAGTCCCACAGGATCGTCGAGCATATGGCGCGCTCGGAGCTTTCGGTCGGCATATCGTTCGCCGACGGGGAGCAGTGCCCCCACATGGGGACCCTCGAGTTCGTGGACAACCAGGTCGATGCGGGCACGAGCACCGTGGCCATGCGCGCCACGGTCCCCAACCCGGAGAAGACGCTGCTGCCGGGCGTGTACGTGAACGCCCGCCTCTTCCTGAGCGAATCCGAGGAGGCGCTGCTCATCCCCGAGAAGGCGCTCGCCGCCGACCAGATCGGCCAGTACGTCATGGCGCTCGAGGCGGGCAGCGTGGCCAAGAGGGTCTACGTCTCAAGCGGCGCGAAATACGACGGCATGCGGGCGGTGACCGGCGCCCTCTCGCCCGGCGAAGAGGTGATAATCGAGGGGCTGCAGCTGGTGAAGCCGGGCGACACCGTGACCGCGAAGAGCGCCGCGGCAGGGGAGACCATGCAGGCGATCGTCCACAGGGCGATACTGGGGAGATGACGCCGAGAGCGTCATCGGCCATTTCATGGCCTCGCAATGACAGACAGGTGAATCGAATGTTCGTGGATTTTTTCATAAAGAGGCCCAAGTTCTCCACGGTGATCTCGCTGGTGATCGTGCTGGCCGGCGTGGTGTGCATACCGCTCCTGCCGGTCGCCCAGTTCCCCCAGATCACGCCGCCGGTCGTGCAGGTCTCGGCCACCTACACGGGCGCCAGCGCCGAGGTCGTGGAGAAGAGCGTGACCCAGCCGCTGGAGCAGCAGATCAACGGCACCCCCGGCATGCTCTACATGTCCTCGATCAGCGGCAACGACGGCTCCTCGAACATCACGGTCACGTTCGAGGTGGGCTACGACCAGGACATCGCCGCGGTGGACGTGCAGAACCGCGTCAACATCGCGCTCCCCCGCGTCCCGGAGGACGTGCGCAAGTACGGCGTCACCACGCAGAAGAAGTCCAGCAACTTCATCCTCATCGCCACCCTCTTTGCGACCGACAACCGCTACGACGAGCTGTTCCTCTCCAACTACGCCTCCATCAACGTGGTGGACGTGCTCAAGCGAATCCCGGGCGTGGGCGACGTGATCATATTCGGCGAGCGGGCCTACTCCATGCGCTTCTGGCTCGACCCGGACCGGCTCACCGGGATGGGCCTCGCGGTGCAGGACGTGGTGGGGGCGATCCAGGACCAGAACGTGCAGGTGGCCGCGGGCGGGCTGGGCCAGCCTCCCAGCTCCGACAGCGTCGCGTTCCAGTACACGATAACCACGAAGGGCCGCCTCGAGGATGTGGAGGAGTTCAGGGACATCGTCGTGCGGACCGCAGCGGACGGATCGGTCGTGAGGATCCGCGACGTGGCCGACGTCGAGCTCGGTGCGGAGAACTACCAATGGTCGTTCGAGCTCAACGGCAAGAGCTGCGCGGGCATAGGCGTGTTCCAGCTCGCCGGCGCCAACGCCGTGGCGATATCGCGCCAGGCGAGGCAGACGCTGGAGGAGCTCTCCGCGCGCTTCCCCGAGGGGCTCGCCTACTCGATCCCCTACGACACCACGATGTTCGTGAAGGAGTCGATCAAGGAGGTCGTGATCACGCTCGTGCTCGCGGTGCTGCTGGTGATCGCGGTGATCTACGTGTTCCTTCAGGACTGGCGGTCGACGCTGATCCCCTCGATCACCATACCGGTCTCGCTCATCGGCACCTTCGGCGTCATGATGGCGTTCGGCTTCTCGATCAACACCCTCACCCTCTTCGGGCTCGTGCTCGCCATAGGCACGGTGGTCGACGACGCGATCGTCGTCGTGGAGAACACCTCGCGGCTCATCGAGCAGGAGGGTCTCCGCGGGCTCGACGCGGCCATGAAGGGCATGGCCGAGGTGGTGGGGCCGGTCATCGCCACGACCCTCGTGCTCTTCGCGGTCTTCGTGCCGGTGGCCTTCATGCCCGGCATATCGGGGCAGCTCTACAGGCAGTTCGCGCTCACCATCGCGTTCGCGGTCGGCATCTCCACGGTCTGCGCGCTCACCATCGCGCCCGCCCTCTGCGCGATCGTGCTCAGGCCCAAGCCCGCGAAGCAGGGCCCTCTCTTCACCGGCTTCAACAAGGGGTTCGGCCTCTCCAGCGGCCTGTACCAGACGCTGGTCGGCCGCCTGGTCGGCAGGTGGAAGGCGGTGCTGGTCCTCTTCCTCGCGCTGATGGGCATCACATGGTTCCTTGCCGGGCATGTGCCGACCGCCTTCGTGCCCGACGAGGACATGGGCTACTTCTACATCATAGCGCAGGGGCCGGAGGGCATGTCCCTTTCGCGCTCCATGGCGACGAGCGACAGGATAGAGGGGATGGTCAGGTCCCGGGGAGAGGTCGAGGACGTCCTCACGATCGCGGGCTACAACATGATAAACGGCGCCCTCGACTCGAGCGCCACGACCTTCATCGTGACGCTCAAGGAGTGGTCTGAGCGCAGGGGCGCCGGATCGAGCGTCGAGGCGGTCATGGAGAGGGTCCAGATGGACCTCTTCGGCCTCGAGGAGATGCTCGCCTTCACATTCAACCCGCCCCCGATAGAGGGGCTCTCCACCACCGGCGGCTTCCAGTTCGAGCTGCAGGACAGGGGCGGCGGCGACATCCGCGCCCTCGACGACCTTTCGAAGAAGATGATCGGAGCGTCCAGGCATGACCCGGCGCTCGCGCACCTCTCCAAGACCTTCAAGGTCGACTACCCGCAGCTCTACATCGACCTCGACCGCACCAAGGCCAAAACCCTGGGCATCGCGATCACCGACATATTCAACACCCTGCAGGCCTACCTCGGCTCGTTCTACGTGAACGACTTCAACAAGTTCGGCAGGGTCTACCGCGTCTTCGTCCAGGCCAAGGACCGCTTCCGCGCCGACGTGGGCGACATCTCCAGGCTCTACGTCCGCTCCGCCTCGGGCGATCTCGTGCCCCTGTCGGCGCTGGTCGGCGTGAGGAGGATCACCGGGCCGCAGACGATCACGCGCTACAACCTCTACCGCAGCGTCGAGCTCAACGGGGCGCCGGCGCCCGGACACAGCTCCGGCGAGGCGATAGCGGCGATGGAGCGGCTGGCAAAGAGGATCCTCCCGGCCGGCTACGGCTTCGAGTGGACAGGAACGGCGCTGCAGGAGATAAAGTCCGCGGGGCTGGCCCCTCTCATCTTCGCGCTCTCCATCGCCTTCGTCTTCCTCTTCCTCGCGGCCCAGTACGAGAGCTGGGCCCTGCCGCTGGTGATCATGATGGCGGTGCCGCTGGCCATACTCGGGGCGCTGGGGGCCCAGTTCTGGCGCGGCCTGTACAACGACATATACTGCCAGATAGGCCTGGTGATGCTGGTCGGGCTCGCCAGCAAGAACTCGATCCTGCTCATCGAGTTCGCCAAGGACAAGCGCGATGCGGGCGCCACGATCGTGGAGGCGGCGGTCGAGGCGGCACGCGTGAGGCTGAGGCCCATCCTCATGACCGCGCTCTCCGCGATCTTCGGCTTCATACCGCTGGTGCTCGCCGCGGGCGCCGGCGCCGCCTCGCGCCACTCGCTGGGCACCGCGGTGTTCGGCGGGGTGATCGCCTCGACCGTGCTCACCCTCGGCATCGTGCCGGTGATATACGTGGTGGTCCAGGGGCTCGCCGAGAGGGGACTGTCCGGGGCCGACGTCGCTCTCGCCGCAAGGCAGATGCGAGACTGGGGCAGGGCCGGCTGGAGATGGTCCTGTGCCGCTTACGCATGGGTGAGGGCGCGCCGTGCCCGTCGCGCAGCGGGCACAGGGGAACTGCAGGCAGAGGACTAGGGAGGGATCGATGAAGATGATGAGGTTGTCCGTGAAGTCCGTCGTGTTCGCGGCGGAGAAGATATTCTCCGAGTTCGCCCTGCTCGCCGCGATCTTCTCCATGATGTTCGCCGGGGAGATAGGCGCGCGCGCGTGGCGCGGCATGCTCTACAACTTCCGCGTGATCTACGCCTTCGGCAGGGCCTACGCCCTCGACGCCCCCTTCGACGAGTTCGTGGCGGGGCTGAAAGGCGGGGTCGCGGCGGCCGTAGACAGGGCCTCGGCCAACATAAAGTCCGACCCGAGGGACGTCTTTTTGGCCCTGCTCGCCGCCTACATCGGCTTCAAGCTCGCCGCCTTCCTCCTCCGCCTCATGAGGAAGAGGCTTCTGTGCAAAAGGTGCCCCGGAGAGGGGCCGCCCAAGGAAGAACGCCGCCCCGCCGGCAGGGGCCGCACCTACGAGCAGCTGTACGACGAGCCCGATTCGACCGCGCACCACCGCTGAATAAGGACGTGTCGCTTTTGATACCCCTGCTGCCGCAGGGTCCGTTGCGGCCCCTATTTATTATCATTATTTTTTTACATAGTTATCAAAGCAATTGAGAAGGCCTTGAACATGTGGCATCTTTTCAGACTGTTCTTCCATGTTCCGGGCGATGATGATAAGCTCATTTCATATATATAACACCAGGGGGCGGTCATGAACTCCCAGTTGGTCACGCTGTTTGCGTCGCTCGCACTCGTCCTCACATCCTGCACAGGCGCGCCCGGGACAGGGGCCGAGGCAGGCTCGCCGGCCGGCGCCGAATCGACCTTGCAGGCCCGGAGATCCTACTCCGCCGCGGCACGCCGCTTCGTCTCGGACCTGGAGGCGAGGCTCGACTCCCGTGAAGAGGAGGCGCTCGAGGAGGAAGCGGCGCAGGAAGCCCACGATGAGGAGCGCGTCGTTCGCGGCGCCGTTGACACGACCCTCGGCGTGATTCTGTCGCTCGATCCCGCAAAGGACCGCGATGAGATCGCGGATCTCGGCTCCGACCTCTCCCGCATGGGGCCGATCGCGCTGGATACCGTAATTCGAATGCTGGATGAGGCGAGGCCCGCGCAGCAGCGGCAGGCGCTCGTCCGCGCGCTCGCCTCGTTCAAGGGCGAGAGGGCAGCGCAGGCGCTCTATCGGCACGCGGTGGGCGGCGACGCGAAGCTCTCAGACGAGGCCAGGGACGCTCTCGCAAGGGGCGAGGCCCTCAAGGACCGCGCAGCGCGCGAGGCGGTGAGGGCAAGCGCCGCACAGGACGCGCGGGGCGCAGATGCAGGCGCGGGCTACAAGAGGGGCGCCGTCTCGGTGCTGGGCGCGCTCGGCGGCGAGGATGCGCTCTCCGAGATCGGCTCGGTGCTGAGATCTTCCGGCGACCCCGAGGCCAGGCGCGAGGCGGTGGCCGCGCTCGGCGCCATCGAAGCCGACGGCGCGATCCCCATGCTGTACGACGTGCTTGAGTCCGACCCGCAGCTGCGCACTGAGGCCGCCCGCGCGCTCGGCAGAAAGGGTACCGAGGAGACGGCCCTAGAGTTCGGCCGCATCCTCTCGGCCCCGGAGAGCGCCCCTGAGATGAGGGTCGCGGCCGTGGCGGGGCTGGGCGCGGACAACTCGCGGCTGGCGCGCGACATCCTCATAGCGGTCCTTCGGGACGCAAGCCATCCGCGCGCGGTCCACCAGGCAGCGGTCGACGAGCTCGCCAGGGGCTATGCCGACGCCCACGCCGCCGAGGTAGCGCTCTTTGCGCGCGTATTCGAGTCCACGCAGGCCGAGCACCTGCCGCAGATGATGCAGCCGCTCATCGCCCGCGGCGGCGACGCGGCGGTCGACCTGCTCGCGCAGCGCTACGGGGTCATGAAGCCTCTGAAGAAGATCCACGCGATCCGCTCGATCGGCCGCGTGGGCGGCGACCGCGCATTCGACACCCTGCTCTCACTCATGCAGAGGGAGCCGGACGCGGCGCTGGCGCGCGAGATCGTCTCGGTCGTGGGCCGCTTCCAGGGCGAGCGCTTCGCGGAGCCGGTCTTGCGGCTCCTCAAGACCGTGGCCCTCGCCTCCGAGGACAGGCAGGCGCGGGTCGAGGCGCTGAGAAGGATGGGTGAGGTCTCCCCCGCCGAGGCGGCCTCGCTGGCCTCGCAGCTCATAATGTCCGAGGCGGACGACTCGATCGTCATTGCGGGCATAGACATACTGAGGAGATACGGGGGCCCCGATAGCGGCCGCAGGCTGCTCGAGCTGGCCTCCATGGGAAAGAGCGAACAGGTGGTCGCAAAGGCGAACTCGGCGATTGACGAGATACGCGCAAGGCAGTAGAAGTAGGAGCTTAGAGTTCGTGAAGGGGGGCGCGGGCTCATATGAAAAACCCAGTTGCGATGCCGTGGTCTTCGGCGCTGCGCGCCCTGCCTGCCTTGTCCGTTTGCATCCTCGCCCTCTGCCTTATCACCGCGAAGCCGGCGCAGGCGGCCGACCGCTTCAATTTCCTCAGGGTCCGTCCCAACGCTGACCTCGGAAACTACTTCTTCGTGCAGGAGTCTCGCAGCCTGCCGCAGCTCGGCTTCACGCTGGGCACCTCGCTCCTCTACTACGACGAGCCGCTCAACATCGACATGGTGACCGAGATCGTCCGCCGCACCGGCAGGACCACTAGCGTCGCCACGAAGGACGGGGTGGACGGGCCCCTCTTCCAGTGGTTCTACGGCGCGCTGGGATTCGTGGACTGGTTTTCGCTGGGCTTCGACATCCCCCTCTTCTACACCTACAGATACACCTGGTCGGACGCTGCGGGCCGCTACTCGGGCCGCGAGTACGGCTCCGCGGGGGACTTGAACCTCTTCGCCAAGTTCAGGATCCTCGATCTCGACGAGTACCCCGTCGGCATCGCCTTCATGCCGTCGGTGACCGCGCCCACGGGCAGGGAGTCGCACTTCCTCGGCGACAGCGGGGTCACCGGCGAGGCCCGCCTCATCGTGGAGATAAAGCCCGCTGACAGGCTCACCATGGCGGCCAACGTGGCCTTCCAGACCAGGGAGAAGGTGCAGATCGGCGACTTCTCGTTCCGCGACGTGCTCAAGATCGCAGCTGCGGCGAACCTGCGCGTGGCAAAGTCCACCTCGATCATAGCCGAGATCGAGACCCAGACCGCGACCGGCGACTTCTACGGCTCCCGCTCCACCTCGCCCGCAGAGGCGCGGCTGGGCGCAAGGCACAAGTTCGAAAACGGCCTCTCCGTGGGCGGCGGCGGCTCCGTCGGCCTCGTCCACGGCGGCGGCATGCCCCGCTACGCCGGATTCGTGAATCTTGCGTACACGCATAGGCCCGCTCCCAGGGAGCACGCGAGGATCGGGCCGCTGGACGAGGCGCCGTCGTGCACGAGGCTCGCCGCCGACGGCGAGCCCGGCCGCTACACGTTCCTCTGCGAGGTCTACTTCGACTTCGACGACGCTACGATCTCCCCCGAGGACCGCGGCGTGGTCGAGGCCATAGCGGAGCACATAGCCGCGGGCAAAGGCACGGTCGCCGTGGAGGTCCGCGGCTGGACCGATACAACGGGAACGAAGCAGTACAACAGGGGACTGGCCGGCCGCCGCGCAGAGGCGCTCGCTGCCGCGATCGAGGGCGAGCTCGCCCGCACCGGAGGCCAGGCGCAGTTCCGCAAGCTCGCCGTCGGCGAGGACAGCGTGTCGGCGCCGAGCGAGGCGCGCAGGGCAGAGGTGCTCACGATGGCAGGCGGGGGCCTCTGATGAGGGAGGGCATCATGCGGCGCATGGACACGAAAACAGCGAGGGGCGTCTTCGCAGTCGTAGCCCTGGCGGCGCTGGCCGCAATCACCGCGTGCGGCGGAGACATCACCGTGACCGATGAGATCGTCATCCCCGAGCCGCCCCCCTCCGACGCCCGCTCCGCTGGCGTGCTCTCCGGCTTCAGCTACTCCAGGGGCGGAGAGCGTTACAAGATTATACAGACGCTCGGCAGCCCGACCGCTGAGACCCTGCAGTCGAGCGCCGACGGGAGATACGAGGTGAAGTGATACTTGGCCCCCGCGCGGGGCCGGGAGGTGGTCATGAAGAGGACGACATCGGCCGTTGCCGCATCGATTCTCGCCGCAGCGCTCGCCTGGAGCGCGACCCTGTGGGCCGCCCCGCCCACGCCGGTGGATCCGGTGCTCACCTACCAGGGCAGCGTCTTCGTCGACGACCGCCCCTTCGAGGGCACGGGCAGGTTCAAGCTCGTCATCGTCGACGGCGCGGGGACCTCTCTCTGGAGCAACGACGGCACGAGCTTGGACGGCGCCGAGCCGACCGGCTCGGTCGCGGTGCCTGTGGACGAGGGGATATTCCAGGTCCTGCTCGGCAGCGCATCCATACCGGGCATGCAGGTCATCGACCCAGCGATCTTCAACACCACGAGCGTCCTCACCCTCAAGTCGTGGTTCAACGACGGCGTCTCCGGCTTCGCCGAGCTCACCCCGCCCATCCGCATAACCGCCTCGGTCTATTCGTTGAACACGCAGTATTTCAGGGGATACGAGCCGATCGACTTCTTCCTGCAGACCGACCAGATCATCTCCAGCCAGATCGCGCCCGGCGCCGTGGACAACGCGGCCATAGCGACAGGCGCGGTGGGCGGCGCACAGATCGCCGCGGGATCGGTCACCCCCGACAAGATCACCGCCTTCTCCAACGCGAACAACAACTTCACCATCGGCAGCGGGGCTGCGGCAACCAACGTCATCTACGCGAACCAGGGCGCGGCGAACAACCCGGGCCTTCGCTTCGACGACGCGACCGTCAAGTGGCAGTACTCCAACGACGGAACGACGTGGAACGACATCGGCGGCGGAGGCGGCGGCGGAGTGAACCCCGGGCTCATCAACGAGCTCGCCTACTATGCGGCGGCGGGAAGCACCGTCTCAGGGCTTTCGACCGCGGCCAACGGGGTGCTCGCGACCAGCGGCGCCGGCGTGCCGTCGATCGCAAGCGCGCTGCCTGCGGCGGTCCAGGGCAACATCACCGCCCTGGGCACGGTCGCCAGCGGCGTCTGGAACGGCACCGCAATACTCGACGCCTACATCGCGGACGCACTCACGATCAGCGGCGGCACGGTGAACAACTCGGCGATAGGCGCAACCACCGCATCTACAGGTACATTCACCGACCTCGTCTCGCAGAACGACACGGCCGTCCAGGGAGGCGACGTGACGATAGGCCAGGGCACGGTGGCCTATGCGGGCAGGGTCGTCCTGCACGACGCCGATGCGGGCGACTCCTTCACCACCACGCTCATGTCCGCGGCAGACGTGGGGGCGAGCTGGTCTCTGATCCTGCCCGCCGCCGACGGCACTGCCGGCCAGGCGCTCACTACGAACGCCGGCGGCCAGCTCGGCTGGTCCGACGTGGGCTCGGGGGATTTCAAGGCCGACGGCACCGTTGCCATGACGGGGGACCTCAACGTCGGGGATTTCAATATCATCAACGTCGGCGACATCGCCCTGGACTCGATATCGGCTGACGACGGCAGCTCGTTCAGCATGGGCAGCAACTGGACCAACGCCGGCAGAACGGTGGCCGATCTCGGCACAGTGACCACCGCAGACATAAACGGCGGGACGATGGACGGCGTTAATATAGGCCTTGTGACAGCGGGAGACGGGACTTTTGATGACCTTGTAGCGACGACCTTTTTGCTCGGCGCCTCGAACCAGGGCGACATCCTCTACGACAACGGCACGAGCATCGTGAGGCTCGTGCCCGGAGCCAGCGGACAGTTTCTCCAGACGCAGGGCGCCGGCGCAAATCCGCAGTGGGCAGCTGCAGGAACAGGCGATGTAGTGGGACCTGCGGGCGCTACTGACAATGCTATCACCCGGTTTGACACGGCTACCGGCAAACTCATTCAGAACAGC
>JAFGMW010000063.1 GCA_016927275.1 Pseudomonadota bacterium | reverse complement strand
GAAGGCGTCGAACACCCCGTCGCCCCGGATCGCCACGGTCTCGAACTCGTCCCTCTTTTCGGCGTTGAGGTAGCGGGACATCTCGGCCGGGGGCATCGCGCGGGGAAGATCCCGCTTGTTGTACGCGAACGACATGGGCACCGACTTCCAGTCGTGCCCCTCGGCGATCAGTATCTCCTTCAGCCCCGTGAGGCTCTTGATGTTGTCCTCCATCCTGGGGAGCTGCGAGTCGGCCACGAACACCACCCCGTCCACGCCCTTCGAGATCAGCGCGCGGCTCTGCCTGTAGCCCACCTCGCCGGGGATCGTGTAGAGATGCAGCCTCACAGTGTAGCCCCCGATCTCGCCGAGGTTCAGCGGCACGAAATCGAAGTAGAGCGTGCGGTCGTCGTCCTGTGCCAGCGAGATCATGCTGCCCGGAGCGCCCCTCTTCACCTCGCCGTAGATGTGCCTGAGCGACGTCGACTTCCCCGACAGCGCGGGCCCGTAGTAGACGATCTTGCAGTTGATCTCTTTTGAGTTCTCGTTGATGAAGGACATCGGTTGCTCCTTGTATGTCACTTCGGCACTTTCTTCCAGTCGTCAAGGAACTTCTCGATGCCGATGTCGGTGAGAGGGTGCTTCATGAGCTGCCTTATCACGTCGAACGGCACCGTGCAGATGTCCGCGCCCATCCGCGCGGCCTCCAGGACGTGTATCGGGTTGCGGACGCTGGCCACGATGATCTCGGTGGGGAGCTCGTAGTTGTCGTAGATGCGCACGATGTCGTCGACGAGGTCCATGCCGATCTGGGTGATGTCGTCGAGCCTCCCTACGAAGGGGCTGATGTACGATGCGCCCGCCTTGGCCGCGAGCAGCGCCTGGTTCGGCGAGAAGCAGAGCGTGGAGTTGGTCTTTATGCCTATCTCCGAGAGGGAGCGGATCGCCTTGAGCCCCTCTACCGTGGTCGGGATCTTGCAGACGACGTTCTCTCCGAGGTCGGCCAGTTTCTTCGACTCCTCGATCATCCCCGGGGCGTCCAGCGCCGTGGTCTCGAGGCTCACCGGCCTGTCCGGAATCTCCCTGAGTATCTCGTGGACCACGGTCTTGAAGTCGCGGCCGGTCCTCGATACCAGGGACGGGTTTGTTGTCACCCCGTCGAGCACGCCCATGGCGTTGGCTTCCCTGATCTCCTCGATCTTCGCGGTGTCTATGAAGAGCTTCATCTTAGTCCCTCCGTGTCCGTCAAGCCGTGACCGGTGAATGGTGAACGGTGATCCGTTCGGCGATGCGGCGGTCGCCGGCTGTGAGCAGGTCCTTCATCTGCGCCGCCGTGAGGCCGGACCTAGGGTCGACCGCATCAGGCGCTATATCACACAGCGGCAGGAGCACAAACAATCTTTTGGAGAGCCCCGGATGGGGGACCGCAAGCCCCGGCATATCGACCGTTTCCGCGCCGAAAAGCAGCAGGTCCAGGTCCATTGTCCTGGGTTGGCCCTTTGGCCTGGGGAGCGTGCGGCCCATCCCGGCCTCCACCTCCTGGAGCGTGGCGAGCAGCCCCTCCGGTGACAGCGAGGTCTCGATCTCCGCAGCGCCGTTTACGTAGTCGGGCAGTTTTGCGCCGGCCTGCAGGGCAGGTATCGCCCCTGTCTCGTACCAGCGGGATACCCTTGTGATGTTGATTTCCGGATACGAGGCGAGGCGATCGATTGCAGCCCTGCAGTTCCTGAGCCTGTCGCCGAGATTAGACCCTATCCCTATGTAGGCCGTGTGCATTTTTCTCAGCCTCTCAGCTTCCTGGCCCCTCGGCTTCTGATCTCAGCCCCAGCACATCGCCCATGTCGTAGAGGCCGGGCGGTTTGCCCACGATCCAGCGGGCCGCGGCCACGGCGCCGCGCGCGAATATGGAGCGGTCGCCGGCGCTGTGCGCGATCGAGAGCCTCTCGTCCGGGGACACGAAGCGTATCTCGTGGTCGCCGACCACCTCGCCGCGCCTGACCGATCTCACCTCGATCTCCTCGGGGCCCCGCTCGCGGGCCGCGATCTCCGCGATCCTCTTCGCCGTTCCGCTGGGGCTGTCCAGCTTATGCACGTGGTGGGTCTCCTCGATGTCCACGGAGTAGGAGCCACCGAGGGCGCGCGCCGCTGTCGCGACCAGCGCGAACATCACGTTGACGCCTATGCTCATGTTCGGCGCACACACGACGGGGACGCGCGATGAGGCCCCTTTTATCGCGGCCCTCTCCGCATCGCCCAGGCCTGTGGTCCCGATGACGATCGGCCTTGCGGCCGATGCGGCGATCGCCGCGTTCTCGGCCGAGGCGGCCGCGGTCGTGAAGTCCACGATCACGTCGCAGGCGCGGGCCGCCGCGGCCAGCGAGTCGCCGGCGTCGATCTCCGCGGCGAGCGAGAGATCGGAAGCCGCGCGCACGAGCTCGGCGACCTTGCGGCCCATCCTCCCCTTCGCGCCTGTCACCACGATCCTGATCATGTTATTCACCACTCACCACTCACCACCAATCATTCATCAGTCATTGTTCATCATTCATAATATCCCGTACTTCACCAGTATGTCCTTGAGCTCTGCCCTGTGCTCCTCTGAGATGGGAGTCATTGGCAGCCTGAACTCCTCTGCGCAGCGGCCCATCATCGCCAGCGAGGTCTTTGCCGGTATCGGGTTGGTCTCTATGAACATCGCCTTGTTGAGGAGATCGAGATCTCGCTGCATCTGCGATGCCTCATCGGCCCTGCCCGCATCGAACGCGTCCCACACCGCTGAGACGAGCTTCGGCGCAACGTTGGAGACCACCGATATCGCGCCTGCGCCGCCGGCGCGGTAGACCTCGAAGTTGAGCCCGTCGTCGCCGGAGAGCACGGCGAACCCGTCGGGGGTGAGCCGCAGGACCTCGCGGATCTGCTCGATCCTGCCCGATGCCTCCTTCACGCCCACGATGGAATCGATCTTCGCCAGCCTCGCAACGGTCTCGGGCAGTATGTTGACCGCGGTCCTTCCGGGCACGTTGTAGAGCACCATGGGCAGGTCCACCACCTCTGCGATCGCGCGGAAGTGCTGATGGAGCCCCTCCTGCGTCGGTTTGTTGTAGAACGGGGTTACCTGGAGCATCGCGTCCGCGCCCGCCGCCTTGACCTGTCTGGCCAGCTTGATCGCGTTGGACGTGGAGTTGGAGCCCGCGCCAGCGATCACCGGCACGCGGCCCGCCGCCTGCTCGACCGCCACGCGCACCGCGCGGTCCTGCTCCTCGTATGAGAGCGTGGCCGCTTCGCCTGTCGTTCCGCAGGGCACGATCGCGTCGATCCCCTCGGCGATCTGCCAGTCGATGAGTTTTCTCAGCGCACTCTCGTCGATCCTTCCGTCAACGAACGGGGTTATGACCGCTGTCATCACGCCTTTGAACATTTGAAGACCTCCTTTTCGGGACCCGGAACCTGGAACCTGGAACCCGGAACCCGGAGTATGCCCGCCAGTCACGAGTCACGAGTTACGAGTCACGAGTCACGGCTCTTAACAGACTGAATTCGATCATCAAACAAAAAAGCGCCACGGATTTGACACTTTTCTCGAAAATGAGGGTCATTTTTACCCCTTGCCTTCGCACCCCTCTCAAAAAAACATTATAAAACATGAAGATACACTTAGAAACGCCCTCTCCATTTTGGCATCCATAATGCATGCTTATGGTTATGCCGGTTCCATGGGGATGTGAACCGATTCATAAGGAGCGAGGGATATGACTACATTCAAACCGTTCAGATATGCGAGGGCGTGCATGGCACTGGCAGCGGCGTCGCTGCTCGCAGCCTCGCTTTCGGGATGCGGCGGCGCGCTCAAGTTCGACGGAGGCGGCGACGACGCGGTGCCGATCGTGATGACGCTCGGCCAGGACGCGGAGCGCGGCTGCTGGGTCGCGACCTTCGCGGTGAAGAACGCCGGCGACGCGCTCCCTGAGATCGATCAGGCCTCGGTCGCCGATGCGGTCTCGATAAGCGATGCCGGAGGGGACGAACTCAGCGCGACCATATGGTGGGACGGCGCCGGGAGCCAGGCGACGATATGCGCCCCTCTGGCGTGGTGCTCCGAGTACGAGATCGGCTTCGCTGAGGGCGTGATAGCGGACTCCGAGGGCGATGCGTTCGAGGATATCACCCTGCCCACCGCCAACAAGGTCATCGAGACGCCCGACAACCCGGGGGACTACGACGGCGACTGCTTCGCTGACTTTCTGGTGGGCGACTACTCTGCCAACACGAACGACGGCCTGGCGAGGCTATACTACGGTGACGCCGATCCGGCGGCAGGGCTGGCCTATGCGGAGAACGCGCCCGCAGTTGCCGACGCGCGTTTCGGCAATATGGTCGTCGTGACCGACAGTACGGGCGTAACCTTCGGGGGTGGGATCGATCTGCTCATAGGCGCGCGCACCACCGTCGATCCAATAACCGGCATACCCAACGTGGGCATGGTTCATCTGAACGACGTTGTGGGCGCCAACCTCGTCGACGTCCTGAACGTGAAAGGAAATGTCCTGGATGAAAGGCTCGGCTTCCGTCTCGGCTATCTCGGCGATATAAACGGCGACGGGTACGGCGATTTCGCGGCTGCAGGTCGAGGGAGCCCTGCTCCGCCCCCTGACCCTGTCGAATCACAGGAGCCTTATGTTTTCCTGGGACCCTGGGTAGCAGACAAGACCGCTGCGGCGGCCAACGGCAAGCTCAAAAACGATTTCGACCCGGCGAATTCGAACGCCTCATTCTGGATAGCGGGAAATCATGATTTTGACGGCGACGGCATCGACGACGCCTTCGTGTCCGGAGTTTCGGTTGATCCTGCGGACATCACCGTTTCCTTCTGGAAGCTCTACTTCTACAGGGGAGGCCAGGCATTCACCGGCGACGTGGCGCCCACCAGCTATCTGTGGGGCGGGGGCACCAACTACAACTTCTTCGGCTACATATTCGACTTGGGCGATTTCAACGGCGACGGGAATGCGGACCTGATAGCCGCGGCGGTCGATTCGAAGATCACCAGCCTGGCGCCTCTCGAGATCACTGTGGACTACGGCGCCGCCTTCATCTTCTTCGGGCCCAGATCCATGGACAGTCCCCTCACCTACGAGGATGCGGACGTGATGATCGGCGCCGATGACGAGATCATGGGGTTCCATGCCGCGAACGCGGGCGACATGAACGGCGACGGCATTGAGGACGTGATCCTCACATCGCTCATCGAGCCGAACGTCCCGGGATATCCTGATTCGAAGGCCTATGTGTATCTCGGCAGAGAGTCCTGGGTAGCGAATTATGGCAAGGGGGACGCGGATCTCGTGATAAGCGGCTTGAGCGGCCTGACTGAGACCATAGACGACACCATATATGCCGGGGCGGGCATGGGCGACATAGACAACGACGGCCTAGACGACTTCGCGCTCGGAGCGGTGGAAAAGGCAAGCGGTCGGGCGTCGATATATGTCTTCAAGGGGCAGGCCGATTGCTCCGGGCAGGAGATATATCTCAGCAATGCCGCGCAGAGGATAGATTCCCCTGATTTAGTGTCGGTCAGGGGCATGACTGCGGCTGGCGGCATCTGGGGATTGTTCACGGAATGCCAGTATCCGCTGGATGACTACAACCCGGATCCCACGCCCCCGCCTAGGGTGCCTGGTACTTGAAAAAACTCTCCTGATTCAGACAGCGATCTGGCCTGTGAACACGGTTTCAGCAGGGCCCTTCATGTAGACGTGGTTGTCCTTCTGGCTCCATTCGATATCGAGCTTTCCGCCCGGCAGCGCGACCGTGACCTTCCGGTCGGTGAAGCCGTTGAGCACCGAGGCGACGGTCGCCGCGCACGCGGCCGTGCCGCATCCGAGCGTCATGCCCGAGCCGCGCTCCCAGACCCTGGCCTGGATCTCCTGCTTGCTCACCACGTTCACGAAGCTTATGTTCACACGCTTCGGGAATATGCTGTAGTGCTCGAGCATGGGGCCGTACTTGTCTATCGGCACTCCCTCGAGGTTCTCGTGGAAGGTCACGCAGTGCGGATTGCCCATGCCCACGCACGTGATGCGGAACTCCTTCGTCTCGGTCTTGAGCGGCCTGTTGACGATCCTCCCCGAGAGGTTGACCGGGATGTCCTTGCCCTTCATCACCGGCTCTCCCATGTCGACCTGGAACACCTTGCCCTGGCCCTTGACGGTGCGCGGCCCTGCGAGCGTCTCGATGCAGAGCTCCTTCTTCGCGGAGAGCCTTGCGTCCTTTATGTATTTCGCTACGCAGCGGATGCCGTTGCCGCACATGTCCGCTTCGCTGCCGTCCGCGTTGAAGACCCTCATGCCGAAGTCGCACTTGCGCGACTTGACGAGGAGGAGCATCTGGTCCGCGCCTATGCCGAAGTGCCGATCGCAGAGCTTGCGCGCCGCATGGGCCGGATTGGCTATGGAGGCCTTGAGGCAGTCGAACACGATGAAGTCGTTGCCTGTCCCGTGCATCTTGACGAAGGTGCGCACCTTTGCCTTTTTATGGTCTGACATGTCTTGGCTCCTTTGCCGATCGGAGTCGGTTTAGCTCGTAAGCCCTTGTAAAATATAAATAATTTTAGAATACGATAACAGCAGGAGCCCCCTTTGTCAAGGGAAGAGGGGTTGAAGTTGCATATAACTCCTCGAAAATGCGGTATTTTTCTGAAAAGATCGGGCCACGATCGGACAAGATCAAAAAACTTGACTTTATCAAGCATTTAGAGCACCGTAGGCACACCTTTCATGACAGGAACATCAAGATCATCTGAAAATCCTTAAATATCAAGAACGCTTATTGGAGCGAGAGCTTTGGACCTGCCCGGTGATATCGTTGATTAATTAACGTTTAATTTCATTTGCTGATCCCCCCTCGAGGATGCTGCAAGCGGACACTATCAATCTCATCAAACAGCGCGCAAGACCGGCGCACGGCCGTGCCCTGTCCGGCGCGGGAGAGAAAGGAAGAATGGACATATGCACCTCAACGAACTGAAGAAGAAGAAGATCGCCGAGCTCCTGGAGATGGGCAACCAGTTCAAGATCGAGAACGCCGCCGCGATGCGCAAGCAGGAGCTGATCTTCGCGCTCCTGCAGGCGCAGACCGAGAAGAACGGCGCGATATTCGGCGAGGGGGTGCTCGAGACCCTGCCCGACGGCTTCGGTTTCCTGCGCTCGCCCGACTACAACTATCTGCCCGGCCCCGACGACATCTACGTGTCGCCCTCGCAGATCCGGCGCTTCGGGCTGCGCACCGGCGACACCATCGCCGGCCAGATCAGGCCGCCCAAGGAGGGTGAGCGCTACTTCGCCCTGCTCAAGGTCGAGACCATAAACCTAGAGGGGCCCGAGAAGACCAAGGAGAAGACCCTCTTCGACAACCTCACCCCGCTCTATCCTAACCAGAGGATAAAGCTGGAGTTCGACGCGAAGAACTACTCCACCCGCATAATGGACCTCTTCACGCCGATCGGGAAGGGGCAGCGCGCGCTCATCGTCTCCCCGCCCCGCGCGGGCAAGACGGTGCTCCTGCAGAACGTGGCCAACGCCATCACCTCGAACCACCCCGAGGTCAGGATGATAGTGCTGCTCATCGACGAGCGGCCCGAGGAGGTGACCGACATGGAGCGCTCCGTCAAGGCGGAGGTCGTCTCCTCCACCTTCGACGAGCCGGCGCAGCGCCACGTGCAGGTGGCCGAGATGGTGATCGAGAAGGCCAAACGCATGGTCGAGCACGGAAACGACGTGGTGATCCTTCTGGATTCCATCACGAGGCTCGCGCGCGCCTACAACTCTGTGGTCCCGCCCTCCGGCAAGATCCTCTCGGGCGGCGTTGACTCCAACGCCCTGCACAAGCCCAAGCGCTTCTTCGGCGCGGCGCGCAACATCGAGGAGGGGGGCAGCCTCACCATCATCGGCACCGCGCTCATCGACACGGGCAGCCGCATGGACGAGGTCATCTTCGAGGAGTTCAAGGGAACGGGCAACATGGAGATACACCTCGACCGCAAGCTCATGGAGAAGCGCATCTTCCCGTGCGTGGACATCAACAAGTCCGGGACCCGCAAGGAGGAGCTGCTCCTCAACGAGGAGGAGCTGGGCAAGGTCTGGATACTCCGCAAGATGCTCCAGCCGCTCAACCAGATCGACGCGATGGAGTTTTTGCTCGACAAGGTGGCGCCCTGCAAGACCAACAAGGAATTCCTGATGTCGATGAACCAGTAGGCCTGTCCGTTGCGTCGGCTTTGCCGACGGAGAGGATCGGGG
>JAFGMW010000062.1 GCA_016927275.1 Pseudomonadota bacterium | reverse complement strand
GGCTTTCGTCGGCCGGTATATATAGGCTACTGAATCCGGCCTCCCTGCCTGCCGGCAGGCAGGCTCGAGCCACGCTGCGAAGAGCGCCACAACCCGCTCCGTCAAATCGGCACGATTGCGCCTCCGGGTGGCGTCGGACAATAGCGAGGCCTGGTCGGCGACGCGAGCCAGAATTTGAGGCCCCTTTTTACAGCGTCATCGGAAAAAGGGTCCTCAAATTGTGGCGGGAGGAGCCGCCCGACCCGCTCCGTCTGCTGAACAGAATTACGCGATGGTGATCTCGGAGACGTCGATGCCCTTGTCGGCGAGCGCCCTCCTGAGCTGGTCGGAGTTCCTCTCGAGCGCCTCGCGTCCGCGCGCGTCCCGCGTGCGCAGGTGAACGCAGACCTTGCCGCCGCTGGCGGTGACGCGGAGCTTTAAGCCCCGGAAGATCTTCTCGTGGAGGTCGATCTGGATCTCCTTCTCGCCCGCCCGGTTGATGCCCATGCGAACGTACTGCACGATCTTGTTGAGGAGCTGCTGGGTGAGCTGGGCCTGCCCCTGGGAGCGGGCGGCCTGCGCCTGCATGAGTTTGGCCGCGAACTTCTTCTGCAGGTCGGCCGGCAGGGTCTTCACGCCCACGTCGCTGAGCTTCTTCGAAAGGCCCCTCCTGCCCGCGGAGCTGTCGAAACCGCCGCGGCCCTCGCCTCCGCCGCGGCCGCCGCCCTCGCCGTGGCCCCCCTTGGCCACGACCCTCTGCTCGGTGATGCCGGAGCTCTGCCGCTGCTCCTGCTTTGCGCCCTCCTTCTTCTCCTTGCGCTCGTCGTGCTCCTTCTTGCGCAGCTCCTGCTCGCGCTGCTCGCGCTTGGCCGCCTCGTCCATGGCCTGCTCGGTGACCGGCTTCTGCTGGAGCTTCGCGGTCGTGGCCTGCTGCTGCATCTGACCGCCCTTCACGAGCCGGTCGAACTCGCTCTCCTGCTGCTTGGGCCTGGCCTTCTCGGCCGCCTGCTCGCGCATGCGCTCCTCGCGCGCCAGATCGCTCTTTCGGACTTCGTCCACCATTGAAAACCTCCATCTCCAATTCAACTGAGCCGAGCGCCGCGAGCCAGAATTTGAGGCCCCTTTTTACAGCGTCATCGGAAAAAGGGTCCTCAAATTGTGGCGGGAGGCGCTCACGTCTCAAACACCGACTTCTCCCCTCGCCAGCGCTTCAGCTGATGGATCGTGGTGCTCAGCTCGTCCATCTCGCGCTCCTCCTTGCGGGTGATCTCGTCGTCCACCTTCTTCTGCCAGAGCTCCCTGTGCTTCTCCATGATCTGCAGCTGCTTGGCCGCGTCTATGTACTCGCGCCGAGCTTTGGCGACCTGCGCCTCGCAGTCCTCGACCACCGCCTTCTGGTCCTCTATCTCCTCCTCCTTCGCCTCCTCGTCCTCCTTGAGCTTGCGCATGAAGTTCACGTGCACGTTGCTCTTCTTCACCGCGATGCCGCCGGCCATGTCCCTGCGCATCTCCTTGCGGGCCTCGTGCCAGCGCTCCACGATCTTCTTCTTCTCCTCCTTGAGCTTCTCGAGCTTCTCCTTGGCCTTCCTGAGCTCGACGATCGCGCGGGCGAGCGCCATCTCGGCCCGCTTCTTCATGCGGGCCTTGATCCTCAGCAGCGCTTCGAGCCTGTATTTGGGTTTTGCCATGAAATCCGTAACTCGTTACTCGTTACTCGTTACTCGTGACTCGTAAAACCTTTTGTGTGACCCCCATCACGAGTTACGAGTTACGAGTTACGAGTCACGTGTCACGATCAGTCGAATATCTCCTTGAGCAAGGCGATGGCATCCTCGAGGGAGACCTTCTCGTCCACCCCCTGCTTGAGGAAGTTGTTGACCTCCTCGATCTTCTCGAGCGCGTAATCGACCTTGGGGTCGGACCCCTCCTCGTATGCGCCGATGAGGATCAGGTCGCGCTCCTTCTCGTAGTTGGCCACCACCTCGCGGAGCTCGCGCGCGGCCGCCTTGTGGTCGTCGTCTATGATCGAGTCCATGACGCGGCTGATGCTCTCCGAGACGTCTATGGCGGGGTAGTGGTTGCGCGCGGCGAGGGCGCGGGAGAGCACGATGTGGCCGTCGAGGATCGAGCGCGTCTCGTCGGCGACCGGCTCGTTCATGTCGTCGCCCGCGACGAGGATCGTGTAGAACGCGGTGATGGAGCCCTTGTCCGAGTTGCCGGAGCGCTCGAGGAGCCGGGGCAGCGTGGAGAAGACCGAGGGCGTGTACCCCTGCCTGGCCGGCGGCTCGCCCACCGCGAGCCCCACCTCACGGAGCGCCCTCGCGAAGCGGGTGATCGAGTCCATCATCAGGATGACCTTCTTGCCCTGGTCGCGGAAGTACTCGGCGATGGCGGTGGCGACGTAGGCGGCCTTGAGCCTCACGAGCGACGGCTGGTCGGAGGTGGAGACCACGAGCACCGAGCGCTCCATGCCCTCAGGCCCGAGGTCCTGCTCCAGAAAGTCGCGCACCTCGCGGCCCCTCTCTCCCACGAGGCAGATGACGTTGATCTCCGCCTCGGTGTTGCGCGCGATCATGCCGATGAGGGTGGACTTGCCGACCCCGGCGGCGGCGAAGATCCCTATGCGCTGCCCCTCGCCCACCGTGAGAGTGGCGTCGATCGACTTGATTCCCACCGAGAGCGGCCTCGTCACCCGCTCCCTGTGCAGCGCCTCGGGCGGATTGGCGGTCACCGGGTACTCGGCGGAGAACCGGAGCGGCCCCTTCTCCTCCGCGTCGAGCGGGTCGCCCATCCCGTCGAGTATCCTGCCGAGGAGCCCCTCGCCCACGCGCACGGTGAGGGTGTGCCCGGTCGGTATCACGTCGTTGCCCAGGCCGATGCCCTCGAGCTCGCCCAGCGGCATGAGCAGCACCTCCTGGTCGCGGAAGCCCACCACCTCCGCCTTGATCGGCGGCCTGTTGTGGTGGGGGACTATGAAGCAGAGCTCGCCTATGCGCACCCCGGGGACGACCGCGCGCACGACGATCCCCGTGAGCTCGGTGACCTTGCCCTTTATGCTGTAGGTCGAGACCGACGAGAGCAGGTGGCGGTACTTTGCAAAGTCCACCACCGGCAACTCCGATCCACCATCTGGGCCTGCCTGGTTTTTCACTTTGTCTGCCATATCGTGAACTGTGACTGGTGACTGGTGACCGGTGACTGGCGTGATAACCAGGATGACCCGTTCATAACCGCCAGTCACCAGTCACTAGTTACTAGTCACGTAGTAAGCGCCTTTTTTATGGCCGCCATCTGGGTCTCGAGCCGACCGTCTATGGTGCCCACCTCCGTCTCCACTATGCAGCCCCCCTTGGAGATCGCCTCGTCCTCGCGGAACGCGAGCCTCTTCGTCCTGTCGAGCACATCCCTGAACTCGTGCTCCGACTCCATGAGCATCCTGTAGTCCTCGGGGTTGAGCCTGACCGTTATCCTGTCGCCGAGGCTCCGCTCCAGCGCCTGGCGCACGATCCCCTTTATCGCCTCGCTGTTCTCGCGCACAAGCCTCCCTATCACCTTCTCCGCGATGTCGAGCACGAGGTTCACCACGTCCGGCTCCGCGTTCCTGTAGAACTCCTCGCGCATGCGCTCGAGCGCCATGAGCTTCTCTGTCACCTGCGCCAGCCCCTTGGCCTCCCCCTCGGAGTAGCCGCGCTTGACCTCCGCCGCGGCCCTGCCCCTGGCCTGGACCAGCACCTCCTCGGCCTGGTCCCTTATGCGCCGGGCGTCCTGCTCAGCCCTCTGCAGTATCTTCGCAGCCTGGTCGTCCGCGTCCACCACGCGCCTGTGCACGATGCCGCCCCTGTCCGGGACTATCTCGGCGCCGGGCCTGACCCTCGAGGGCTCGACCCTGCCCCCCACCGCGTCCTTCTTGATGATCTTGTCGGCCATCCGAAACCCCCGTGACTAGTGACTCGTGACTAGTGACTAGCGCGCTCCCGCCAGTCACCAGTCACCAGTCACGAGTTACGAAACCTCTATCACAACCAGCGCCTCATTCAACCTTCATGGAGATCGTCTCGTCCTCCCACTTCTCGGAGAGCCTCCTGTCGTCATCGGCGCTGTACATCGGGTGAAAACAGCGCCACTGCTGCGCTATGCGGCCGTCCTCCGCCAGCTGGGCCACGAGCGTGAGCACGATCCTCTCCCTCTCCCCGGCCACCGCAGGGTTGTGGGTCTTGCGCCGCTCCTCGATGAAGCGCTTGAGCAGATACGCCTCGAGCGGCGCGAGCTTCTGCCGGACGAGCATCGCCGCGTGCTCGTGAGCGCGGCCGCAGGCCGAGGCCAGCGCCGCGAGCCCCACCGACGTGAGCATCCGGTCCGGCCCCTCGTGCCTGCCCTCTATCTCGAGCAGGTTGAAGCGGGCCTGCCGGTGCAGCTCCGGCGATATCCCGGCGAGCTGCTTCATCCTCTTCTGCAGGCGCTTTGCGACCTTGAGATCCATCCGGTTGAACACCATGTGCAGGGCCTGGCTGTGCATGCCCGAGAGCGCGATCGCCATCTCGAACAGGCCCAGCTCCCGCACCAACTCGGAGACCTCCTCGGACTTGAGGTAATAGAGGTGGGCGAATCCCGGGTGAGCCACCGAGCGGGAGACCCGCATGGGGAGGAAGTTGGCCTCGAACCTGCGCCTTATGAGGTCCAGGACCTCGGGCCTGACCGCGAACGACTCCACCATGTTGGGCACGCACTCGCGCAGCATGGGGGGCAGGTGGCGGAGCAGGTAGCGCACGTGGCTCGAGGGGAGCGCCCGGAGGATGAGGCCCACCACCCGCGGCGGCTCCGACTTGAGGTGCTCGAGTATCCATGCGGGGTGGACCTCGGCGATGGAGCTGAAGCTCTCGGCGGCGATCGACCGGGAGATGAGGGCGTCGGCCGCCCGGTCGCCTTCCGGCTCCTCGAGGTAGAGGCTGACCATGGGCCTTATCGCCCGCGCCTCCGCGTCGGAGAGGTAGTCGAGGAGCTGCAGGGCCCCCTCGGCCAGCGCCCTGACCGCCAGCGCCGCGAATATCCTCTGCCTTGCGTTCGATTGCATGCTCATAACGTAACTCGTGACTCGTGACTAGTGACTGGCGGTAATCAACAGTAAACCCCTGTTGTCACGCCAGTTACGAGTCACGGGTTACGAGTCACGATAATCCATTGGTCATTCAAATACAGTAAAAAAGGGGGGATGCCCGGCATCCCCCCGTGTATCCCCCATGAGGACGCGCCGCCTGCCCATTATAGCGCGCCCGATTTTTTATACAACCTTACTGGACCTGCGTGTTGAGCACCGACTTTATCGAGGACACGCCCTGCTCCGCAACCTTGACGGTCAGCTCGGTCATCTGGGCGAAGTGGAACACGTGCGCCTGTATGACCAGGAGCTCCTGGTTCGAGAACTTCTTGCCGCTGTAGAGGATGTGGTTGACCAGGCTGTCCATCTGCATCTGGCCCTTGTTGACCTCGCCCAGCATGTCCAGGACCTTGCCGGAGGCCTCGGGGCTGCCGACCTGGGTCACGTCGATCTCGGGGGTGAAGGCCACCTCGCCCCCCTCGAGGGACTGCATGTGGTTGGTGGGCGTGATGTCGTTGTCGAGCACTCCCATCGCATCGGCGAACTCCATGCCCCCGTCCATCTTCTGGGAGAGGATGTCGTTGAACGACGAGCCCTGCCCCGCGACCTTGGACATCCCCTCTGAGTTGGTGATCGCCTTGCCGAGGGCGCTGGAATTGAGCTGTGTCACGACTGCGTCGATAGCCATATTTTACTCCTCCTCCCCCTCGCCGTCCGGCGTGGACGTCGCGCGGTTCCTTATCCTCTTGAACAGCAGAGACAGGGCGCGGGCGTGGAGCCTGGACGTCCACGACTTCGAGAGGCCGATTTTCTCCCCGACCTCCTCCAGCGTCCTGTTCTGGAAATAATACATCATTATCAAGAGCTTCTCCTTCTCCGGCAGCGTGCTTATCGCGTCGCGCATGTGGCGGCGGACCTGCATGAACTCGGTCCGCTGCTCCACGTTGCCCGAATCCTGGTCCTCGACCTCCATGTCCTCGTTTGCGTCGAGGGATATGATGTAAATTGAGGCCAGGCTGTTGACGGTCTCTGCGACCGAGTTCTCCTCCACCTTCTCGTGCGTGTTGCGCTGGCTTGCGTTCTCCGACGCGTTGCCCAGGGAGCGGTTCTGAAGGAACTCGTTGGCAGCCTCCTCGAACTTGATCTTGGCATACAGCGTGCGGGGCAGCCATCCGCTGCGGCGCAGGCCGTCGTAGATGGCGCCCTTGATGCGATAGTAGGCGAAGGTGCGGAAATCGACTTCCTGGTTGTCGTCGAAACGCTTGGCAGCCTCGAGCAGGCCCAGCCTCGCGTTGCACAGGACCTCGTCGTAATCGACCGCTGCAGAGAGGCTCTGGCAGACCCTGCTGGCGATCGAGGCCGCATAGGGCATGTACTGCTCGATGAGCTCGTCGCGCGCCTTGATGGCGACGGTCTCCTTCTTTGTGAATTTCGTTCCATCGGACGATGTCCTCGCCTTTGCCTCGGCAGCCGCCTTCAGGGCCTCCACCCTTGCCCTTATCCTGGCCTGGGCAGCTATCTCGCCCTTTGTCGGCTTCCCACCCTTTTTGAGCGCCGTCTTCGCCATCTTCCCCCCAATGGTCGCCGATGAGCGCAGGGCGACCCGTACGCGAAGATAAGATGCAGAATCCGTGCCACAAATTTCAGCCTTGACCGAATCGCTAACCAATTGATTTATAGTGACTTACTGTCAGACGGAGCAAAGCGGGATGGTGGAATTAATCTCGATATCGAGGGAAACCGGGGCCTTGAGACCCCAATATTTAGATCAAATTCAAAACTCCAAATCCCAAATTCCAAACAACCAAATTCGACATCTATATTTATTCATTGGAGTTTGGTGCTTGGAATTTGGAATTTATCTGGATTTTGGTGCTTGGAATTTGCTGTCTATTGATGGATTAGGCAGGGGCCTTGCCGGTGAACTCCATGACCTCTTTCAGCAGCGACTCCACAGCGTTGTAGGCCTTCTCGCCGTAGATCGACACCACGTCGCCCTTGCACCCATCGAGCGCGCTCATGAAGGCCGCGCGCTGGGCAGGGCTCATGTTCGCATACATGCTGCCGCGAGCCGCGAAGAGAGCGTTTCCGGCAGGCACTGCGGACGGGGCTTCGGGTCTGGAGTCGCTCTCGAATGCGACCTCGGGTCTTCCCTTCTCCGCCGGCCTCACCGGCTCGAAGCCCTTGAGCTCCCTGGTTTTCGCAACCGCCTCTGTATCGACCGCCCTCACCATCGATCCCTCCGGATCATATCCTCTGCGACATGTCGGTCATCGAGCCGCCCCTGGCGTCCAGCACCTGCATGACCTGCTGGTCGCGCGCCGAGATGTCGAACGAGGCCGGCTGCACCGGCATCCCGCCCACCTCCAGCCCGGGGAACGCGGCCTGCTGCGGGGCATCCCTCTGCATCTTCTCCGCCGCCTTGGCGTACGAGCGCTGCTGGACCTGGTCGCCTATCTGGCCCACGCCGTACATGCCCGCTGCAGCCAGCGCCGCGGGCGGGAAGATGAACGAAAGCGGCATGGCCACTGAACCCAGTATCTTGCCCATGCCCGACAGGAAGCGGCCGAAAGCGCCAGGCTTCTTCTGCTCGCGCACCTTGGGGTCCACGCCCTGAACCATGCGCATCTCGTATCTCACCAGATCCGGCTGAACTGTGTTGAATGACATGCGTACCTCTTCGATTGGATGTCCCTCTCACCTATATTATCGGATAGACGAGCCCCCGAAGTTGCGTCCAGCCTCAAAAAATATATAGTATTTTATCTGAGAATATCAACTACTTAGCGTGACGTTGGAGCGTGACTGGTGACTGGCGACCGGTGACTGGCGTGATAAACAAGATTTCCCGTTGATTACCGCTAGTCACCAGTCACTAGTCACGATTTTCACAGCTCGTCCTCCGGCGGCCCCTCTTCGAGGCGCGGCGGCCCCTCCTCCATGACCTCGCCCTCTATCGCCGGGTTCGATCCGGCGGGTCCCTTGAGCGCCGCAAGGGTGCGCCTCATGCGCGCGCCCTGCACGATCACGACCATGAGCGCCACCGAGAGCACGACCAGGACCAGGAAGAAGATCAGGAGATAGACCTTGAGCTTGTCCTTGGATTCGGCGTCGAGCTTGAGCCCGACGAGCTCGTGCTCCACCGCCGGGACGATCGCGGGCGGCTGGGGCGCGCCGCGCGGCTCGCCCTTGAACGCGACCACGTCGCCCGGCTTCGCGGCGCCGGGGGCGGTTATGTAGCTGATGATGACCGTGACGTCGCGCGGGTTCATCCCCTCGACCGCGTTGGATATGAACTGCTGGACCTTCGACTCGGTGACAGAGGTGAGCCCCGACTCGTCGGGCTTCACGCGGACCACCGCGGAGGCGGTCGGCCTCTGCTGGTGCTGCTGGTCGGAGGTGGCGAACTCGTCCCTCGTGGGCACGTTTAGAACGACGTCGGCGTCCATGACCTGCGGTATGCGCCTGAGCGAGTTGATGATCTCGCCCTTGATGGCCAGCAGGTAGCGCGCCTTCTGCTCGTCCGGCGTGGGGATGAGCCCCTTCTCCTTGTAGACCCCCGTGAGCCCGAGCTCCCTGCGCCGCGGCAGGTTGTGGGAGAGCAGCAGCGAGCGGGCCTTCACCATCTCGTTGTCAGCGACCTCTATGGAATAGGTGATCTCGTTCTGCACGATCTGCTTCTTCTTGGCTGCCTTGATTCCGTTCTCGGAGAGGAGCACGAGGATCTCGTTTGCGTCCTCCTCGGCGAGGTTCTGGTACAGCGCCACCCTGCCGCAGGCTGAGAGCAGAAGGCATGCGGCGATGACCACGGCAGATGCGCAGGCGAGGCGATTTCGCGTTTTCATGAGTTCCTCTTCCTTTTTGCGGGCGCCCTGGGCTCGAACCCCTGCTTCAGCGCGTCCAGGAGTGCGTTTGCGAACTGGCCGGCCCCGCCCCTGTCCGCGCGGCCGACCTCCTTGAGGAGCGAGACCCCCTCGTCCTTTTTTCCCGCGAATATCAGCGCCTCGCCCAGATAGACCTTGGCGAAGACGCTCTCGGGGTCGAGCTTGAGGGCCTGCTCGTAGCTCTTGATGGCGTGGGGCACCCGGTTCTCGCAGAAATCGACGTTACCCAGGGCCACCAGCGGCACGTCCGAGTCGGGCGCGAGCACGCACAGCCCCTCGAAGACCGCCCTGGCCTCCTTGAAGCGGCGCATGCCGAGATAGACGTAGCCCGCCTCCATCATGACTGTGAGGTGTTTCTGATCGATGTGGACCATAAAACCCCCGAAATCCGTTACTCGTAACTCGTAACTCGTAACTCGTAACTCGTAAAACCCTGTGTTTCACGCCAGTCACGAGTCACGAGTAACGAGTCACGTGTTACGGCCTGATGCAAAACCGCGGACTGCATTTTATGCAATCCGCGGCCGGAATTCCATCCCTATTTCAGACTACCCTTAGCCCCTCGCCGTGAATTTCTCGATCATCGCCATGCGGGCGCGGTGGTCGGCGGAGAGGATGTTCGACTTGGTGTTCCAGCCCTGCATGTTGCTCTGCATCGTGGCCTGCAGTTCGAGGAGCTGGAGGTTGTTCTGGTTCATTGTGTTGATCATGTCCATCTGCGTGAATCCCTCTGTCCCGGGGATCACGGAGGTCGTGCCGTCGCTCAGGCCGCCGAAGGTGCTGCCGGTGGTCTGCGCCGCAAAGCCGCCCGCGTAGGACGGGGTGCCGTAGGATGTGAGCGATGCGCCCGAGCCCATGGTGGAAGCGCCGGCGGAGATGCCCGAGAAGGCGGCCGCGAGCACAGCAGCGGAGCTGTTGTTGCCGTAGAGCTGGCCCGCCGTGGTGGCGACCGGGCTCATGGCGCTTGCCGCATCCAGCATACCGCCGAAATCCGCGCCCATCGCCTTGGGCCCCTTGACCTTTGCGGCCTTGGGAGTGTTTTTCAGCAACTGGTCCAGTCTCTCGATCGTCATAGTGAATCCTCCTGGATTACCTTTCACCCTTATTATCGGTAAGGCGTCGAGGCAAAGTTGCGTGGGGGAAGAAAAAAAATGATTACAAAAAATATGATGTAATTACAAGATGTTAGAACCTGGATTGCCCATGGTGGGGACCGCCGGTCACAAGTCACGAGTTACGAGTTACGAGTCACGAGTTACGAGTCACGGCTTTTCTGCCTTCTTCGCCGCCTCCTCCTGGAGCCGGTACTTTATGGCCAGGAGCTCGCGGAAGAGGTCGAGGGTGAGTTCCAAAGACTTCATGGCTGCCCTGGCGTCCCGCTGGGTCTTCAGCCCCTTCTTTTTCTTGTAGATCCCGTCCAGCTCGTCGTAGGCGCGCTCAAAGGCCGAGTTGATGTCGTCGAAATCTTCAGTGTCTATGAGCCGCTCCACCGCCGGGTATCCCGCCTGCCCGTATTTGTTCTCACCCTTATTATGATTGGCCATGCCCGCAAATTAGCAGAACACCCGTCTCAATACAAGCACGAGCTCCTGCCCCCGGGTCCCTGCCTGTTTCAGGCAGGCTGTCGTCGGATCACCCCCATTCGACAAATTCCAAGCACCAAATCCCAAATTCCAAATAAGCACCAAATTCCAATTATCGAATAATC
>JAFGMW010000061.1 GCA_016927275.1 Pseudomonadota bacterium | reverse complement strand
GATTATTCGATAATTGGAATTTGGTGCTTATTTGGAATTTGGGATTTGGTGCTTGGAATTTGTCGAATGGGGGTGATCCGACGACAGGACCCGAAGCTGCCTTATTTTTGCAATCAAATCGCTGGGTTAAGGTTGACACGGCGCGGGTTGTAATTCGCGCAACTTTTCGAAAAATCGGCCGATAATCAGATTGTGGGGATTCCCCCATCTATATGGGAGGGAGCAGGCAATGAGCGACAATGCAGCGAAATGCGGCCTGAAAGGCGTGCCGAGCGGCGCGTGCAAGGCGGCCGATTACCAGGACTGCGACAACCTCGGCTCGGCCGATCTCACCCAGCTCATCAGCTACAACGGCCACGGGCTGGGGACCGTCGAGACCGGCCTGGACAGGCGCAAATTCAAGAGGCCCGCGTTCAAGCAGATTCGCGACATGGACTGGGCAAAATTTTCCTCCTTCGAGGGCGTATGCAAAAGAGGCAGTCAATGGTTCGCCTACAGGCAGAGACAGGCGGCCCAGCCGGAGGCGCAGCCTTCGGCAGCGGCAGGCCCGGCCGGGGAGAAGGACACGATCGAGTGGCTCTTCGACCCCATCGAGGAGGGGATCGAGCACCTCCTCAAGGGCCGCTACGAGAAGGCGCTTGAGAAGGCGGGATGGGAGCGCGCTGCCGGCGTTGCCGCGGCCGGTATTGCCGCTCTCATTCTCGTGTTTTCGCTGGCGAGGATGCCTTTCAAGGCGGCGAAGAAGAGGCGGCTGGCGTCGGAGAGGCGGCAGGCCCTGCTCGCGGATCGCAGGCTGGAAGAGGCGAGGATGGCCGCAGCCAGGGCGGAGGCAGCGGCGAGGATGGCGCAGATCGCGGCGGAGCGCTCGCCTGTCCCGATGTACGTCCCGATCCCGGAGCCGATCCCGGTTCCGGCGTACGTTCAGGCCCCGCGCGAGGACACGCCGATCCCGCTCGTCCCGACCCCTGTCCCTGAAGCGCCGTCGAGCGATTCCGCCAGGTTTTCCGGCATACCGGTGGACGGGTCGGGCAGGGCGGTCGTGGAATCAAACGTCCCCCTGCGGCCGGACGCTACCCCCATAGACTCCCTCACTGCAGCGGATTTTAGCGTGGATTTCGATGTCATCGCTGCCCTCATGGAGATTGATCCGTCCCACGCCAAAGAGACCGAGAGGACGCGGATAGAGGGCAAGTACAACGTGAAAATCAATCAGGAGCGTGTGAAGGAGGCGGGCCTGATCTCCCGCGAGTACTTTGTCACGAACAGGGACAACGTGAAGGAGCAGGTGAGGCTCACGGTCATCGAGATCCTCGAGAAAGCGGCTGAGAGGGCGGGCAGGCTGGGCTTCGCGGAGGTGGAGACCCACGATGTCGTGGACGCGGCCGTCTCCTTCAGCAGGGGAGAACTGCCTGCGGACGAAGTTACGATAGCGGCAAGGCGCGCGAGGCCGTGGTTCTCCAGGGAGGGTTATCACACGAAAGCCTACGTCCATTTCCTCCACGACACGGGCGATTCAGGGAAGGTCGCGAGGGAGGTGGTGAAGGTCGGCGATTCCGTCGTGCCGCCTCCGCCGGGGGAGCGCGGCATTTCCTCCAGGGATAAGAATACCGTGGAGGTGAGGCCCGAGGGCATTCCGCCCGCGGTGGATTCGAGGGAATTAAGGCCCACGGGCATGGTCCCTGCGCCGCAGATGACCGATCGCTCCGTGACTGCCGACGTGGTCCCCGAGCGCCTCGCGGAGATGGAGGAGTCGGCGAGGTTGCGAAAGGCGAGGGCGGGCACGGTCGTGTTCAGCGGCGAGGACGGGGAGCTGTTCTCCGGTTTCTCCGAGAAAGATCTCATGGGCGGAGGCGCGGGGATAGAATGGGGCAAGGGCGGCGTCCCTGCCCACGCGGAGCCCCACTACGATCCCGCGGCGGTCATGCGCAGGGCGCTCGAAGCCATCGACTCTCACGAGAGGTACAGGGACCTCACCGACACCGACAAGGCGAGGCTCGCGGACGTGTTTGCCGCCGCCGTTGTGGGCAAGAGGGCGATACCCGGCTTTGCCAAGGACTTCTTCCCGGGCGGCAGGGTGGACTCGGCCCGGTTCGCAGAGGCGGTCGAGGTGGCTCAGGATATCCTGGGGCCCTCTTCTCCGGGAGCGGCGCGCAGCCGCGGCGGCCCCGAGAGGCGAACGGCCAGGTCGGAGAGCCGCGCCCGCAGCGGCAGTTTCGTCGATCCCTTTGATGGGGATTCGGAGATCAGGGGGATCGTGGAGGACGTGCTGAAGAAGGGCGGAAAGTGATCGTTCGCCTCAGGTCTTATCATGCCCAGAGCTAAACAGAGCTGCGGCGGAGGCAGGATACCATGCCCCGCCGCTTTCATCGACTGCGCAGAGGCACAGCAGGGCGGCGCGAACGTGCGCCCGCTCAAGTCCGATCCTGGCGACACCGAGGCTTTTGCCCGTTCGCTCGAGGGCTTCGGAAAGCTCTGCCGATATCCCGAAGGCTCAAGGTTCAAGTACGGATGGTACAGGGAGCCTCGGCCGGCCGGCTCAAAGCTCAAAGTTGAAAGCTCAAAGCTGAAAGCTCAAAGCTGAAAGCTGAAAGCTCAAAGCTGAAAGCTGAAAGCTTAAAGGAAAATCAAGGCGAGGGGCAAAGCCTCTTTGTAACGGGCGGGTTGATCGCGGGTGCTGTGGCCGTTGCGTCTGGTATCGCATTCGGCGCATACCGCCTCTGGAATCGCATATCAGCCGGCCGCCGCCCAGGCCCTCAACCTCAGCCTGAGCCTCAGCCTGAGCCTCAACCTCAGCCTGAGCCTCAACTTCAAACTGAATCCCCGGTGTTCCGGGCCCCGCCTCCCTCGAGACGGGCGCGTTCCCCTGTTGCGCGGGGGGGCGTCGGGGAGGACCCGCCGACAGGGATATACCTGCCGGAGGGCGACGGCATAGGAACAGGCCGCAGGCCGGTTGTCGAGCCTGCTTCGGGCGAAGGGGCTGATGATCTGCTCAGGGATTTCGACCTTGAGTTTGATCCGGCCGATCGCGGTCCTGACAGCGAGGACGGAAGGCAGACCCTCCCCGCTCCCCCGCCCGAGGAGAGCGTGCTCGCAAAGCTTCCCGAGCTCGAGGTCAGGTGGGTGCCCTTTGCCGGGCGCGAAATACCCTGGGAGGAGAAAGGTGCGCTCTCGGCCCTGGCCGACTCGATGGCGGCCATCCCCCTCTACCGGAATCTCACCCGCGAGGACATAGAGCGCAGGGCCGAGTACTACCATGAGATGTGGGTGAGCATCCCGGCGGAGAAGAGGTTCGAAATGACGTTGGGGCTCGGCGATCACGAGGTCCTCCGCGCCGGAGAGGAGGCCATTTCCCAGTCGTGGCTCATAAAGAGGGAGGCGGCCCTCAACGCGAGGCTCAGGCTTTCGGAGAACCCCGTGTACAGGGACCTGCCCGACTCGGCGGAGCAGAGGATCGCGTTGCGGAGCGTGGCCGAGCTGAAGGCGTTCTCTCGATTCGCAGAGGAGTTTCCGGACATGGTGCGGGGTGAGATCGACGGCTCCCTCGACCGCGGGGAGCAGGTCACGGTGAGCATCGTGCGCGACGGGCCCGGCAAACTCGTGCAACGCGCCGCCATGGCCATGGTATCGAACTACCACTCCTTCGAGGAGCTCGCCTACGAGGTTTTTTCGACAGAGGGGCTGGAGGGTGTCATGATGGTCCACTCCGACCGTTCCATGGTCGAGAAGCTGGCCTTCAGGATGAGGAGGCTGATCGAGTTCGCGAACCTCAACGAGAGGATGCTCGAGATGAGGGCCAGGACGTTTATCGGGATATGGCAGGGACTCTCGCCTGGCGTGCGCTCGAAGATCGCCTACGAAGACATCGTGAGCCGCGGCAAGGCCCTCGAGATCGACGTGGAGCCCGAAGGCGCCGAAGAGCTGGAGGCTGCAAAACGCTTCAGGGAGAAGTACGGCATAAAGACGCCCAGGGGGATGTTTCTCTACCCCGGTTCCGTGCCCGCGGCATCCATCGATATGCCGCCTGACTCATGGCTCTCCTGGAAGAGGAGAGAGCAGTTTGCATGGGAGGAGGCTGAGAGGCAGACGGGCGTGAGGCAGGTGGATTCCGATGTGTGCTTCGTCCACAGCCAGCTTTACGCCGAGGGAAACCTCGACTTCGTGGAGATGCTGCCGGCCGACAGGTACGCGCTGAGCAAGTCGATTTCCGTCGGGTTCAAGCGGGTTCAGGAGGATACCGAATTCATGAGGAGACATGTCAACGGAGAGGGCTATCTCTCCCCCGACGGGATAGCGGAGGTCATGAGGCGTGGAGGGGTGAACGATTCGGGTATGAACTTCCGCCCCTCCAGGCGCGAGGGGCTGAGGATGCCGAAGGCGAGGGATTCGGTGAAGGAGCACCACAGCCACACATGGATCGTGCGGCCGGTAAAATAGCGATCTAATATATAATGATATCGAGGAATTACCGTTCCCGGCAAATTTTCGTTATTTTCCCGCAACTTTTTCTGAACCCTGCCGATAATCTCATTGAAGGGGTGGGCCATATTCGCGGGGAGATATGGCCAAAAGAGTCAAAAACCGCAATCGGCCCAGACAGGAGATATATCCTGCCTGCGCCGATCTGTCCCGCGAAAATCCCCGCCCGCTAAAGAATGAACCCGCCAGCATAGATGCCTTTGCAAAGGACCTCGAGAGGAGCGGCTATTCGATCTGCAGGATGCCGGACGACTCGGGGTTCAAGTACGGGTGGTACAGAAAGCCCTCGCAGCGCCCCGCCCTTGAGCTCAAGGTCGAAGATCAAAGCTCAAAGCCGGAAGCTCAAAGCTCAAAGGTCGAAGATCAAAGTTCAAAGCTCAAAGCTGAAAGGGAAGAAAGTGGGATCGGGCAGATCGCAGGCGCCACGGCAGGATTTCTGGCCTTTGCCGGCGCTGCCGCCTACGTCGTATACAGGATCATTAAAGGGCGAAGCGCTGCGCGCCCCCTGCCTCCGACCCCACGGCTGGTTGATGCGGAAGATCTGCCGCCGAAACCTAGGCTGTCGGAGCGGCCTGCTGCGGAGCCTCCATCGGCTGAGCGGGGATCCGAGCCGCCTGCCGAGCCCGCTGCGTCGCCCGCGGCTGCTGCGCCTGTCGAGCCTGCGAGGGGCCCATCGCCCGATGCGGAGCCCCTTGCCAGGATAAACTTCGAGAACTACGAGCCACTCACGAACCAGGAGCTGCGCCACGGCGACATACTGCCGGGCGGCGAGTTCGTGCTGGGCGACCCATCGACCTACAAGCGCGAGCTCCTCACCGTCAACTTCCGCGATGACTCGCAGGCGCACGAGATACTCGAGGAGGCCAGGAGGATCGGCGACGAGAAGGGGCTCACCCTGGAGCAGAAGATCGAAGCCATAGCCGTGAGGATACAGGCCGATTTTTCGCCGGTCCCCGACGGCCTCGGCAGGCCGGGCAGGCCCGACACCATAGGCTACTACTTCAAGAACGGCGGCTGCTGCAGGCACAAGGCCGCGCTTGTTCAGATGGCGCTCGCGGAGGCGGGCATACGCAGCCGCTACGTGCGGGGCTCCGTGCTGGGCAATCCGAGCCGCCACGCCTGGGTCGAGATCGATATCAAGGGCGACGGCTCCTACAGCTATGCGGCGGACGTGCATCTCAACAGCGGCAGATGGGGCGAGAAGGTCGTGATACCGCTCCCCTACCTGGACCACCTCGAAGGCAAAGTCGCCTATGCGATAGAGGGTCAGGCCGGGAGCAGCTCGATCTATCTCGTCGACCCCTTGGAGACGAATCTGGTGTGGCGGCCCCGCACGGCAAAGGGCGAGCCCGCAGTGCGGGCGCCGTTCGCAGAAATTGCTCAACCTCAGCCTCAGCCTCAGCCTGAACCTCAGCCTAAACCTGAACCTCAGCCTCAGCCTAAACCTCAACCTCAACCTCAACCTCAACCTGAACCTCAACCTCAGCCTGATCCTGCCCTTGCAAGGGACGGGATTCCTGTTCCCAGGCCGTCGCCGGCAGGAGTTGAGCCTAGGCCTGCTGTTGTCCCGGCTCAATTGCCTAAGCCCGGACCTGTCGCCGTGTCACCGGTCCCGCCGGTCGATATGAATCAGTCGCTGATGCTCGATACGAGGGGGCTGCCTAAGGAGCCTTCGACAAGCCTTGACCTCGGAAGCCTGGGCCTCGAAGTGCCTGTGCCCAGGCCTTCTCCGCAGTCGAAAGAGGCCAAACCCTCTGCGCAGCCCGCTGGGCTGCCAAGGCCCAAGCCTGTCGCTGCGTCGCCGGTCCCGTCAGTCGATATGAATCAGTCGCTGATGCTCGATACGAGGGGGCTGCCTAAGGAGCCTTCGACAAGCCTTGATCTCGGAAGCCTGGGCCTTGATCTCTCTGCACAGGAGGCTGTTGCGCCCAGGCCTCAACCTCAAATGGAGCGCCCGGCATTTGAGGAGCGCGAGACGCAGGTTTACGAGGAGGGGAAGGGGCTGTTGGAGAGGGTCAAGGGATTTTTCTCGAGGGCCTTCAGCCCTGTCAATGTCGCGGACCGCTACATCGTAAATGAGAGGACGGTCGGTCAGCCCCCACCGCTGCCGCCCGCCATGAAGCCTCGTCTGCCGGCGCCTCCGAAGATGAAGCCCCTGCCGCCGGATGCCGCGTATATGTTCGATCGCTCGATCGCGAGGATCGAAAAACATCTCCCCAAGGCGATGCGGGCCGATTTCAGGAAATCGGCGATCACCTATGCGGTGTCGGCGCTGAGGCCTGTCCACGATGGGAAGAGATCGGCTGTGGAGGGCGAGCGCGAGATATGGAGCAGGGAGACGGGCGAAAAGGTCCTGATCCGTGGGGTTGTTCGCGTCTCTGAAACCATAACCGGGCCCTATGACAGGATCTGGGGGAAGGGCCCGCTGGTGAGCGTCATTCGATCGCTCTCGCTTATCGCGAAGATGCCGCACGAGGAGCGCGAGAGATATCTCGACAACCGCGGCTTCCTGCTGGAATCGGTCGTGGACCGGGTCTTCATCGAGAACTCAGGGTTGTCGCTGCCCGCGAGGCTCGCGCTTCGCATGCGATCGATAGAGGAGTTCAGAAAGGCGAAGATCGATCAACTGCACGATATGGCCGGGAGGCTGCATGCGGAGTGGCAGAGGATTCACCGGCTCATGAGGGAGAACCTGATCCACGTCGCCGAAAGGGAGCGCACCGATGCGCTCCGCAACAGCGCCGCGCGCCTCGACAAGATGAAGAAAGCCCCGCTCTACAACAGCAGCGACTCTCCGCCCGATTCATGGCTCGTGAGGCAGGCAGCCTTCATCGCCATGGAGGAAAAGGCGTGGAAGCAGGCATCCCCGAGTGCGAGCCTGTCCGACATCGAAATTCGCGAGGTGCACTCGGCGCTCTTCCGCAACGGCTGGTTCAAGGAAAAGGCCCCTGCGGAGAGGTTTGCGATGGCCGAGGCGCTCTCGCAGATACTCAACGACCCTGCCTTCCGCGGCGTGAGGCTCATGCATGTGCCGAACGAGGTTTTGAAGCAGGCCGGCGGCAAGGGCGCGCTTATCAACCATTTCGGCTTCCTGACAAAGGAGGGCGTGAGGCAGGCGTTCGACAGGGCCGGACTCGCGCAGCCGCCGGCGGGCACCACCATCATGCTGCCTGGCGACATGAACGAGAAACTCCCCATGCCTCGCGCGCCTGAGCTGGCAAAGCCTCCGGTCGATGTGGAGGCGATGATAGAGGAGGTAAGGGCGGAGATCGCAAGGAGTCAAGGAGGAAGGATGCCGATCGCCGAGAAACCGATGGAGTTGCACCTGCATGAAATAGAGGTGATCAGGGATGTCAGCGAGGCCTCGATGCAGCTCGATATCAGCGAGATGGAGGAGATAAGAAGGGCCGGCGAGGCCTCGATGCAGCTCGATATCAGCGATATCGAGGAGATCAGGGCCCCCCGGGCGTCGATCGTCGATGCCGTGCTCGGAGATCGACCTGCGAAGGTTGAGGCGGAGCTCAGGGATGCGGCCCGCGCCGTGAAGGTCAGGGACTCGGCCGATCGCGCAGCAGAGCGCGCTGCCCGTAAGGCAAGGGACAGCGTGAGGCCCAGGTTCAAGATCTGATCGATCCCCACATATAATGATACGGAGGTTTGTTTCGGGCCTTTTAGGCCTTTTTTCCCGCTGGCCGCAACTCAGGCATATGGCCTGTCGATAATGAAACATGAGGCGGGGGCGCCTTCTCATCATGGGAGAGGAGCACCATGTCTCTGATCAAATCCGCCAACGAGACCGTGAATTCGAGATCAACGGAGGATGCGCTGGGTCTGCGCGGCTCTGACGTTGATATCGACCTCGATTCCGAAACAGATCCGGCCGCATCAACGGATAAAAGGCCGCTGATGGACCGCGCTGCCGATGCGGCGACCGACGCCTTCTGCAAGGTCAAGGACTCGCTGCTCGTCATGTCGCTTATAGGCACTGTGTTCCCCTCCTCAACGCTCCTGACCGGGGTCAGGGATGTCCCCTGTGAATGCAGGGCGGAGACGGTCTCAAGGCCGGAGGCAAAGTCGGCGGGAGACGACGATGCAGGGCTGCTTGGCCGCTTCATCGCCGGGCTCAAGGACGACATCGGCGGTCTGCTCTCAGGGGCGGCCGCGTTCATCGGCGGCGTCGTTTCAGGCCTTGACGGGAAAATCGACCCTGCGCCAGTCAGGAGCCAGACCATATCCGGCAAGGATGTCTCCCGCGTGTTCGATGATGTTAAGCCCGGCGAGAAGGTCCTCCTGATAGACTTCGCGCCGGAGAACATCCCGGCTGAGCGCGCAGCGGATGCGATAGTGGCGGACCATCACTCCCCGGGGCAGGAGGGCACGACCGCGACCGAGGCGGTCGCGCAGCTCGCGCCCGAGGGCAGGCTCGAGGGCGTGGTCAAGGTCGTGGGCAACCACTGGGACACCGACAGGGTCATGGCCGAGGCGATCGGCCGCGGCATCATCACGGTCAGGGGCGAGGCGGCGCAGGCCGTCTTCGCCGCCAGGGCGGGCGACTATCTCGTCGGCAACGATGCGGCCATGCGCGTGAACTGGATCGTCATGTCCATGATCCACGGAGACCGCGGCGGCAAGTTCGAGAAGGTCCCGGTGGAGGAGATCGTCAGCAGGGTCCCTGAGATAATCTCCCAGCCTGAAAAATATGAGATTTACTACAAGGGCACCGCGGACTTCATGGAGGCCTCGCGCGAGGCGGTGCGCGAGGGCAGGGTCGAGGTGCGCGCCGAGGTGGGGCTCATCTTCACCGAGAGATACGCTCACCCGCTGGCCGGATACGAGGCCATAGAGCGCGAGGGCGCGAGGGTGATGATCAAGCAGTCTCCGCATCCCAGGGGCGGATACTCGTACGACGTGGGCTTTGTGCCCAGAACCAATATGCAGTCGAGGATGGATCTTACGGACACATTCAGCGCACTCAAACTCATGGAATCCCGGACTAGCAATCCCCACTTCGATGCTGCCGACAACTGGGGCTGCGACCCCAGGCGCGCCGGCGGCTCGCCGCGCGGCTACGGCAGCGCGCTGAGCATGGGCCAGGTCCACGCGGCTGTCTTGGAGAACATCTGCAGGATCGTGGGCCCCACGATAGTGGACGCGGCCATCGGGAAGAACCCTGCTAAGGTCGAGTTGGAGCTGAGGGAGGCAGGCCGCGCCGTGAAGGTCAGGGATTCGGCCGATCGCGCAGCAGAGCGCGCAGCGGAGAGGGCCAGGGGGCGCGCAAAACCCAAGGGCAGGCTCTGATCGGGGCTATGCCAGGGCGAGCAGCTCGGAGAGCATGATCTCTCGCCTGTACCACTCCGTGTAGCGGTTGTATCTCTCCGCGTCGCCCGACGCATACAATATCCCGATGCAGTTTTCGAGTACGGCCGGGCCGAGGCTGCGGTTGCCCTGCATCGCGAACGTCAGGTTGCGCCTGAAGACCTCTTCGCCCTTCGCCCCGCCCCTGCGGTGCATGTATTTTATGTCGTCCTCGAGAAACTTCGTGATGGTGAGCATCGCCCACTTCTGAGGGGCGCCGGTTATGCCGTTGCCCTCCGCAAACTCCTCGATGCGGTCCATGATATTCTGCTCCTCCCCCTCTTTGCCCAGCCTCCTGAAGCGCTTCGCCGTGTCCAGGAGCAGCAGTAGCGCCCTCGCGGCGTGCGCCTTGTAGGCGCGGTCGCGGACGCCGGTCTCCGCCCTGGCGATGTTCGCCTCGCAGCACGCGCCCTTGAGCGCCGCTATGGCGTATATGTGCGCCAGCCTCCCGGCCGTGGCGCGGTCCATGTCCCCTGAGTCGAGGATCGTGCGCTCGAGGCGATCCGCAACGGCGACGATCTGCCGCATCGTATCCCTCGCCTCTTTCAGGCCCTCCGCCATCTGCACGTCCGACGCCGTGATCGAGCCTGTGAGGCCGTCCGCGGCGCAGGCGACGAGATGGGCGACCTCCGTCATTTCGCGGGCCTTGAGCGCGCCTTTGCCGTGCGCGAGCGAGCCCATCGTGGACAGCACGTCGTTGAGGTAGTCGAGCTGCGCCTCATCGCTCTTCATGCCCGCCAGATCGACCATGATGCTGTTTTTGATCTCCTCCGCGCTTGTCATCGTGAGCATCGCCGATACCCGGTCGGTTGCCGAGGCGTTGAGCGAGGGGATCGCGCTCCATGGGCCCTTCACCCTGCCGCCCCCTTCGCCATCCCCGCCGCCCGATCCGGACGGAGGGAAGGCCGGCCCCGATGGGGAGCCGCCCCCGATCTCGGAGGCCATGAGCAACTGGGCGTTTGTGAAAGCCGACGGCATGTACAAGGGAGATTGCGTTGATCCGCAGTAGATATCAGGGAGATGCGCCGAGGCGAAGCCCGCGAGCGGAGCCGCTGATGCGGGCCGAGAGAGCGGCCCGGGCATGCAGAGAAAAACCGGCTTTATGACCACACCCATCTTTCCCCCTCCAGTTACCTTATCGCATCCCCGGTCAAATAGTTGCGTGAATTCTCCCACAGGCGGCGGAGCGCTTTAACCGTCTGTAATTACTCATAATTTAATTTTATTCCATGGCGCAACTTGGCCCCCATCCCCTGCCGATAATTAGAGTAGGCGGGGGAGTGTCTGCCACAGCTGCAGGCCTTTTTGGGACAGGAGTCTGTATGGGCGATTTCAATCCGAAGAACGTGGACAGGGGCGCAGGGCCGCAGTGCATCCCCGGCGCCGAGGGCGGTTCGCCCTCGGAGGGATCTGAGGCCACTGCCAACGAATTCGTGAAAGCCATGCTCACGGAACCTCCGGAGTACAGGGACTCTTACTTCCCCAATCTTCTCGCCCCCCCTGAGACGGAACCCCCTGAATTCCGCGTCTACAATCTCGCGACCGGACAAATGTATTTGCATCGCGGTGGTCCAGATTCCGCCGACGCGATGATCAGCCATATAGAGACGGGATACGATGTCGAACTGCCCGGGGCGAGGGAGTCCGATCAGCGGCTGCCGGAGGGCGTCATCGACAGGGGCGGGTTCCTCATGACCCCTTCCGAGGAGCTCTGGCTGATCAGCGAACGAAGTTTCACTGAAGTCGAAGTGCCTGTCGCCGAAGGCAGAGAGAGGCCGGGCGGACAGTCGGTCGATTCTGTGGAGAGCCGGATGAGGGGCCAGATCCTCGCCCATTCGGTCGAATTCCTGAACGAGGACACATTGAGCCGCGCGACGCTCGAGATCATGGCGCGCCACGGCGAGGAATTCCTCGTGATGGATGTCGAGGAGCGCAGGGGCGTGGTGGAGCACGTGCTGAGCGACATCAGGGTCTGCCGAACCAGTATGGAAGGGGCCGTCGGCTGGGAGATGGCATCTTCGAACGAGATCAGGGTCGGAACGATACCCCAGCGGACGATTTACGATCCGGTCATTGCGGCGGAGAGGGCGCTCAGAGAATTTCTCAGGATGGCCCCCCCGATCGAGCCCCCGAAGACGCCCGATTGCCTCAATGCCTGGTTTGGAGGGCCGGACGCCTTCGCGGAGTGGGCCCGAGGAAGCGGGCTTGTGGATGCGGCGCTGGGATCTCGGCCGAGCGCATCTGAACTGGGCAAGCTGGCTGCGGACTTTAAGGTTCCGCCGGGCGAGCTGGGGAGGGCGCGGCGTGCAGCCGAGAGGGCCAGGGACAGCGTAAGGCCGAAGGGGAGATTATAATATATGATGTCCGCGGGTGAAATACACAGGACCGGGACCGATGCGGCCGCCGCCTCGAAGGTCGAGGCGCGTTCCTCCTCGGCCGTTCCGGTCGATGCCCTCTCGGGCGCGAATGCACCGTGCGTTTCGACCCTGAAAGACGTGTTCACGCCCGAGGCAAGGCAGTCGATATGGAATCCCGAGGATGCTGCGCCCAGATCGGTCTCAGCCAGGACTGCGCCGCATGGGCTGATGCTTTCCCCTGCGGAGTTCGTCTCCCCCAGGCTCGACAGGATGGGATTCGAGGGAGGCTGGCGCGACTCCTTTGAAAAGCTCTTCCACGAGAACGTGCGCGCCATGCTGGATCCCTCCGCAGCCTACGAGGGCGGCGTCACAGAGTCGGCGAGGCTCTCGGAGGCGGAGCTCGCAGAGGCGTTCGACCGGTCGACCGAGCAGTTCTCGCGCATTCGCGGCACCGCGTTCGCGAACGAGATACTCCCGGAGTTCATGCCGGGAGTGATCGAGGAGGGCCTGAGAAGCGGGATCCCTGTGGATCGGATTCCGCATGCGATCGAGGAGGTCTGGAGCGAGCGGACGATAAAGCGGGTCCGTGTCGCCATAGAGGAGGGCCTGCTGAGGATGGCGGAGTCAATTGCGGAGAAGGGGCCGCAGGGCTCAGTGGCCGAGGTCAGGGAGCCGTTCAAGGCGAGGGTGCAGGATGCGGCGGTCGCCACCGGCATGGGCGTGGGGACATGGCTCGCCGCCGAGGAGGCTGCGGAGCTGCTCGGGATAAATAATCCGACGATGCGCTTCGCGTTCGTCATCTACACCATGCACTACGGCATGCAGGGCATCGATGCCGGGATGGAGGTGGCGAAGTCAATACGCGCGGGCGAGGCGGCGGGCGCAGCCATTCGCGCCAGGATTGCCACCGCGGTCGCTGGAGAGACGGTCGCTGCGAGGGCGGCGACGCTGGCCAGGGGCGCGGGCAGGGTGCCGATCGATCTCGTGCGCGGCATCGGCGTGGGGCTCCTGATGTCAAAGGCGGTGGGTGGGCTCGCCGACAAGGCGGGCGTCGACCCCGAGATGGCATCGCTAATTGCGACGGCGGCGTTCTTCTCCGAGATGCCGATCAACAGGCTGACCGGAGGAAGGTTCGCGCAGGCGTGCTCGAGGTTCGGGGTCGCGGCTGTGGGGGAGATCGCGGCTATCGCTATGCTCGCCGAGGTCGCCGCCGAGGGCGCTGCCATGGCTATGAGGGGCGACGACAATGACTATGCGCTCTCGCTGGAGAGCAGAGCGGCCGATGCAAATGATGAGATGATGTGGGATCGATTTGTCCATGGCGTCGCCGACTGGCCTTCTGCCCTGCAGAGCGGCGCCTACGTCCTTTACGGGTTCTCCGAGGTCGCCAAGGCGATTGTCGGTTTCTTCCTTCCTGGCGCGATGATGAGGCTGAAGGCTGTCAACTATACCCTCCGGACTGGAGGAACAATCGACAGCACCATAGGCAACGACGAGTTCTGGAAGAAGGATCAGGATCAGGCGATAAAGATATCCAGAGATCTCCCCATGAAGCTGAGGGGCGTGCTGGAGCGCGGTCTCTACGGAGACGACCTGGACCCCGAATTCTACAGGTCGGTGGATTTAGGGTGGATCAGCGAGGCTGCAGATCCGGACAACAACGACAATGCCGGTGCGTACATCGAGTCGGGTGCCGCGGCCGTGAGCACGGACATCGTATCGCTGCACTTCTTTGGGTATTCGAGCGGGGAGAGGATCCGCGGGATGTTCGACAGGGACGGCTTCGACGAGATCGAGATGAAGGAGGGCATGGAGGAGGAGTTCCTCAAGGAGTTCGTCGCCCCTGCCTACAGGCTTTCGAGCGGCTCCTCAGCCGACGAGATCAGGGCCGCGGTCATCAGGGCCCGCAAGAAGAACCTGGTCGCCGCCATCCTCGGCGCCGACTTCAAAGGGGATGCGAAGAGGCGCCGCGATCTTCTGAAGGCGGCTGCGGAGGCGGGCGTCCTCGACCGGGAGCTGGGCTTCGACCCCGCTATCTTCTCCGAGACGATAAAGGATCTGGCCGTCGCCGCCGGGGCTGCTTCCGACGAGGCCGACAGCGAAATGCTCATACGCGTCATGGCGCACCACATGGGACACCTCGAGATGGAGAGGATGAAAAGATGGTCGGAGGGCCTCGACCCCTCGAACTTCACCCGGCGTATAGATATGCTCGAAGCGGCGATGAAGAAGGGCAGGGATGAACTGCACAGTATGGAGGCCCTCAAGACGATACTGAGCAGCCTCCCGCCCGTCGAGGCGGCGGTCAAAAAGGCCAGGTGATTTCAGCGCCCCCCGATGGCGCGTTTTTCTTTTTGCCACCCTTTATCCTTTGAGATACAGATAGGGGCGTCCTGCAAAGGAGGCCGCATGCCAGAGATACTCTCCGACATCTTCGCATATGTCACCGGCCCGGTCCTCATCGTCGCCCTGCTGGGCACGGGGATCTTCCTCACCATAAGGACGCGCTTAGTCCAGTTCCGCGGCTTCGCCGAGGGGGTGCGCATAACCGCCGGCAAGTACGACGATCCGAAGGTGGCGGGCGACGTCACCCCCTTCAAGGCGCTCTGCGGGGCGCTGTCGGCAACCATAGGCGTGGGCAACATAGCGGGCGTGGCGGCCGCGATCGCGCTGGGCGGTCCGGGGGCGGTCTTCTGGATGTGGGTGACCGCGTTCCTCGGCATGGCGCTCAAGTTCGCCGAGTGCACGCTGGCGCAGCACTACCGGACGATACACGCCGACGGCACAGTCTCCGGCGGCCCCATGTACTACATCGAGAGGGGGCTGGGGCATCGCTTCAGGTTCCTCTCGGTCATCTTCGCCTTCTTCACGATCTTCGCCTGCTTCGGCATAGGCAACATGGTCCAGGCCAACCAGGTCTCGCAGATACTGGGGGTCACCTTCGGCGTCCCGCACGTCATCACCGGCATCGTCATCACGGTGATGACGGGGCTCGTGATCGTGGGAGGCATGCGGCGCATAGGGCAGGTCGCCGGCATCCTCGTCCCGTTCATGTCGATCGCCTACGTGGGCGGAGCGGTCTACATCCTTGGCATGAACCACGCGCACATAATACCAACACTCGGCAGCATCTTCTATCACGCCTTCAACCCCGCCGCGGCCGCGGGCGGCTTCGTGGGATCGGCGATCATGCTCACCATGCGGGCCGGGGTCATGCGCGGGCTCTTCTCGAACGAGTCGGGGCTGGGATCGGCGCCTATCATCCACGCCACGTCGAAGACGACCCCTCCGGTGAGGGAGGGGCTGGTCGCGCTGCTCGAGCCGTTCACCGACACGATAGTGATCTGCACGATGACCGCGCTGGTGATCCTCACCTCCGGCAAGTGGATGAGCGGACTGCGCGACGCGCCGCTCACGTCGGCTGCGTTCGGCGCAGGCTTCACCGGCGGCGAGTACATCGTCACCATGGGCATCACGCTGTTCGCCTACTCCACCGCCATCTCCTGGAGCTACTACGGCGACCGCGCGGCCGAGTACCTCCTGGGCCGCAAGGCGATCATGCCCTTCCGCCTCGTCTACTGCATCGTCCTCTTCTTCGGCGCGGTGGCCGGCACCTCCTACAAGTGGATCGCCACGGTCTGGGCGTACGCGGACATCGCCAACCTCCTCATGGCGTTCCCCAACCTGATCGCGCTCTGGCTGCTCTCGGGCGTTGTCGCAAAGTCGCTGGCCTCCTACATGAAGGGGCGCAGACTCCCCAGCGGCGATTACGAGGGCTATCCGGCGCCCGCCAACGTCTTCGAGAAGTCGTAACGATGTCATCGCTAGGAGCCCCTGCCTGCGGGAGGCAAAAAGGGGCGACGCGGCAATCCCTTGCACAGGGAGGTTGACATGGACCTCGAACGCATCCACGACTACGCGTGGCGCATACCGAAACACGGCAAGATGCGCGTGGACGGGATCATCTTCGCCTCGCGCAGGATGCTGGACGACATCCTCAAAGACGAGAGCGTGCAGCAGGTGATCAACGTCGCCACGCTCCCGGGCATCGTCCGCGCGTCTCTGGCAATGCCCGACATCCACTGGGGCTACGGGTTTCCTATCGGCGGCGTGGCTGCGTTCGATGCGGACGAGGGAATTATATCCCCTGGCGGAGTTGGTTATGACGTGAATTGTCTGACCGAATATTCAATGATATTAGATAGTTACGGCTGCAAACGACCTGTGGCCTCCTTCCAGAATCCACAGTCCACTGATATCCTGCCGTGTCTCGACAAATTGAGCGGACTTGAGCCGGCCAGAATCAAGGCGTTTATCAGGAGGTCGTCAGGCGGAAGAGTGATTCGCCTCACGACCGAATCAGGTAAGATACTTGAAGCAACACGTGAGCATCCGGTACTCACGCCTTCAGGTATGATACCGATCGGCGAAATCGCAGAGGGCGAAGATGTCGCTGTCTATCATTTTGAAGGAGTTCCTTTTGAGCCGCCTCAGAAAGATGTAATTGTCGATGATGCCGACATCCTGTCCGAGTTGAGGCAGATCGGAAGAGGCAGACACGGCAATTCCTCCCTTCAGGTCATAAATTACCTGAGAAAAAAAGGGGTCCTCCCCCTGAGATACGATTCGCCTCAGCTGCCCCATTTGTTGCGCATTCTCGGCTTCATTTTCGGCGATGGCACGCTTTATCTCGAAAAGGGAAGACGTAGGTATGTGGCCGGTTTCTATGGGAAGGAAGATGATCTCCGATCAATACGGTATGATGTCCTGGCTTCGGGTTTCACTCCTTCCCCGATATATCATCGAGACCGCAGACATTCGATTCAAACACACTACAATGTTTATGAATTCGAACGAAGAGAATCTTTCTTCTTTGTGCGGGGCAATGCCTTTGGGACGCTTATGTCGGCGCTGTGTGTGCCGGTTGGCAGGAAAGCCGAAGTCTCCTATAAAGTTCCTCGATGGGTAAAGAAGGCGCAGCCCTGGCAGAGAAGGCTGTTTTTGGCAGCGCTCTTTGGCGCAGAGCTCAGCACGCCCAGGACGATGACCGGGCACGGTCGCAACTTCAATTGTCCGGTACTCGACATGAACAAGCGTGAAGGTCTTGCTGAGGACGGAAGAAAATTCCTGGGCCAGATTTCCAGGATGCTGCGCGATTTCGGCGTGGAGACTCTCAAGATATCGGAGAGGAAGGAATCGACCTCAAAGAGAGGTGGGCTTACGTGCAGGCTTCGGCTGATGCTCTCCGGACGCTGCGAAAGCCTCGTCAATCTTTATGGCAAAATCGGTTTTGAATACAATAAAGCGAGGCAGGCAAGGGGAGCGGAGGCGGCGGCGTATCTCAAGTTCAAGGAACGCCACCTCATCCTCAGGGAACAGCTGGCCGACAACATCCGCGATTACGTGAGGATGACCGGCACAGATTCCAGATCGGCATATGCCTATTTCAAAAACTGGGCGCCGAATCTTCAGTTTGTGCAGAGGTCGATGAGCGAAAGGTCGACGCGCGTGAGGGTTGTGGAGGGTTTTCAGACATTAGAGGAATTCACACGCAACAGCACTGCTGGTCTTGGTGGAAGCGGCTGCGTGTGGGAATCCGTGATTGCTGTGGATGAGGAGCCTTATGATGGGCCGGTGTATGACTTCACCATGGACCACCCCGCCCACAACTTCATCGCAGACGGGTTCGTCGTCTCCAACTGCGGCGTGCGCCTGCTGCGCTCCGATCTTGCGGTCGACGACGTCAGGCCGCGCATGCGCGAGATCGTGAACCAGCTCTTCCGCGACATCCCCACCGGAGTCGGCTCCCATCACAAGAGTTTCAAGCTGGGTCCTGACGACGAAAAGCACGTGCTCAAGGACGGCGCGGAATGGGCCGTAAGCCACGGCTACGGCGAGGAAGCCGACCTCGCCTTCATCGAGTCGGCGGGCTGCCTCCCGGGTGCCGACCCGCAGGCGCTCTCCGATCGCGCAAAGCAGCGCGGCCGCGACCAGCTCGGCACGCTCGGTTCTGGCAACCACTTCGTGGAGGTTGAGGAGGTGGTGGAGATCTACGACGAGCAGGCCGCGAACGTGATGGGGCTCTTCCCAGGCCAGGTCGTGATCACCGTGCACACCGGCTCGCGCGGGCTGGGACATCAGGTCTGCGAGGACAACATCGAGAGGATGCTGGCGGCATCGCGCAAGTACGGCATCGAGCTGCCTGACAAGCAGCTCTGCTGCGCGCCGGTGGATTCGCCCGAGGGCAGGCAGTACTTCGCTGCCATGGCTGCGGCGGCCAACTTCGCATTCGCAAACCGCCAGGTCATCACGCACTGGGTGAGGCAGGCACTCGAGCACGCGCTGAAGATGGGGCCTGCGGATCACGGCATCAGGCCTGTCTACGACGTGTGCCACAACATCGCCAAGTTCGAGGAGCACATGGTGGGGGGCAGCTCGCAGAGGCTCTGCGTGCACCGCAAGGGCGCCACGCGCGCCTATCCCGCGCGCCATCCCGAGGTCCCGGCCGCGTATCGCGGGATCGGCCAGCCGGTCCTCATCCCCGGCGACATGGGCCGCTACTCGTTCGTGCTCGTGGGCACTGCGCAGGCCATGGAGGAGACCTTCGGCTCCACATGCCACGGCGCCGGCCGCCTCATGTCCAGGCACGCTGCCAAGCGCGCATGCCGCGGCCGCAACATCGAGCAGGAGCTGGCGGCCAAGGGGATCGTCGTGCGCGGCGCGTCGCGCGACACCGTGGTCGAGGAGGTGCCGGAGGCGTACAAGGATGTCGCGGAGGTCGTGGACGCGGTCGTGGGCGCCGGCATCTCGCGCAAGGTAGCAAAACTCAAGCCCATGGGCGTGATAAAGGGATAACGGGATTTGTCATTGCGAGGAGCCCGAAGGGCGACGCGGCAATTCCCGAAATTTTGCAGACGGGGCGGTTCGGGGCGTTTTCTCGCTATCCCTCCTCGCCTCATACGCCGGCTCGTCGGGGGCTTTCGTCGGCCGGTTCATGTAGGCTACTGAATCCGGCCTCCTCGAGCCACGCTTCGAAAAGCGCCGCCGAACCGCCCCGTCACGTTGGCATCTTGTGCTAGGCCTGCATTCCTTCTCCCTTGCATGCCCTAGTCACTAGCTTCATCCAAGAGCCAAGTATGATGGGATCGCAGGGACGAAGGAGAATAAAGGACGCAATGGTTTAGGGAAAGATGACCTTCCCCCCAGATTGTCTAATTGCGGCGTGATTACAGAGGGTTATGAGCAGCGCTTTTCTGTATTAGATTGCAACGCCGGTTGCAGCCCTAAAAAACTGCAACCGGCAGCTAACAATCCAATAGTATGTCTTTGAGCTTATTGATACTTTAAATAAGTGATCATTTGTAAAGCAAAACTAGACATATTAGCATTAAATCAAACTGACTATTGATTTGGGTTTATTTTGATGCTAATATGTAAAGCATGAATAGACAAAGTGGCACTAAATTAAACCGGATTCTCAAACTATGGCCCGCAAAAACGGTGGCGGTGTATTCCTGGCTTGAAAAACAGGATGTCTCCCGGCAGCTCGTGAATACCTACCAAAAAGGTGCGTGGCTCAAGAGTGTCGGACGGGGGGCATTTGTCCGCTTCGACGAAGCCGTCGACTGGACAGGCGCCCTTTACGCACTCCAAGAGCAGTTGCGCCTGCCCGTACATGCCGGCGGGAAAACGGCGCTTGAGCTGACCGGCTATGCGCATTTTCTCCCCCTGGGGAAGAGACCGAAGGTTTTTCTCTTTGGCTCTCCCCTGACAAAGCTCCCCTCATGGTTCCAGAAACACGATTGGGGCGTGGAGACAGAGTATTCCATGACAGACCTCTTCCTTTCAAAGAAGGGCGAATCCGGGCTCACCAGACACAACCTCGACTCATATGCCATATCCATATCCGCTCCTGAACGTGCCATCATGGAGGTCCTCTACCTCGTTCCCCAAAGACAATCCTTTGAGGAAGCGGGACTCCTGATGGAAGGCATGACGACCCTCAGGCCCAAGCTGGTTCAGGAGCTGCTCGAGTCGTGCAACTCAATAAAGGTGAAGCGGCTCTTCATCTTCATGGCCGCACACTATCGTCATGCCTGGGCAGGCAAGCTGAACCTTTCAAAAGTGGATCTCGGCACTGGAAACCGCTTGATCGTCAAGGGCGGACGCCTTAATAACAAATACCGGATAACTGTTCCCGAGTCGTTTTCCGAAGAGGAAGAAGGAGCGGGCGCGTGAAAGGAACCCCATTCTTCAAACAGGCCGAACTCGTGCTGCGCGTCCTGCCGCACCTCCACGACGAAGAGCGATTTGCCCTGAAGGGTGGAACGGCATTGAACTTCTTCGTGTTGGACATGCCGAGGCTCTCCGTCGACATAGATCTCACCTTCCTGCCCGTGACTCCAAGGGACGAAGCGCTTCAAAACATCAGCGATGCCCTGGAGAAGCTGGCGGACAGGATCAAACGCTCCATGCCTGATTCAAAGATCGAACGAATAAAGGCAAAGGGCGAAGTCCGTGTCACCAAACTCTTTGTGCGCAGGGAGGGTGCGCTCATCAAGATCGAGCCCAACGAAATCATACGCGGCACGGTTTTCCCGTGCGAAGAGCTGACGCTTGCCAAAAAAGCCGAGGACCTCTTTGAGCTGTCCGTAAGCGCTCATTTGCTTTCCATCGCGGACCTCTACGGCGGCAAGCTCTGCGCCGCCCTCGACAGACAGCATCCGCGTGATCTCTTCGACGTCAAATTGCTCCTGGAAAGCAGCGGATTAACGGATGACATCCGCAGGGCCTTCGTCATCTATCTCGCCAGCCACAATCGCCCGATGAATGAACTGTTAAATCCTTCATGGCAGGATATCAGGCAGACGTTCGAAAACGAGTTCAAGGACATATCAGCCGTCGAAGTCACATGCGACGACCTGATAGCCACACGGGATGCATTTCTTAAGGAGCTGCTCGGTTCGCTGACCCTCGTTGAGAGGCAATTCCTCCTGTCCATCAAGAAGGGTGAACCGGAATGGGACCTCATGGGTTTGGACGGAATCGACAGACTGCCTGCCCTGCAGTGGAAGATACAGAACGTTCGAAGGATGCCCAGGGAGAAGAATGTGAGGGAGCTCACAAAACTCAGGCGGATTTTGAATCTCTGACCCCACAGGGTTGATACCCGGTTGATACCGGGGTCTTTTTTTGGCCGCCAACCTTTTGATTCTCAAACAACTCTTTGAGCGGGCGATGGGAATCGCCGGCGCGCACTCCCCACGCGCCGGCACTTCATCATTATATGCACTCCTACGGAGTGCTTTAAACCGTTGAAGGTCGGAACCAGCGGCTTCGAGCGACACCACACCGCTCAAAAAAAAGACCCCTTTGGGGGTCTTTTTTCTGAGCGGGCGATGGGAATCGAACCCACGTATGAAGCTTGGGAAGCTTCCATTCTACCATTGAATTACGCCCGCTTTTGCGGCCAGCCCCTATAACACCGCACCGGGCACTGCGCAAGGGCATCGTTCCCTGGCATTCCTTAGCTCTAAATCAGCATGATTAACCATATAAATCAGTTGGTTGTCTGAGTCTCCCGTTCAGGGTATATAGGTTTTTTATTGATTTTATATTATAATATATGAAGAGGAAACCATGGGGGACTCTTCCGACATGCTGTCCGGCAAGGGCAGGGTGAGGATCCTTGTCATAGACGACAACCTGGACATGCTCTCCATATACAGGGAGATGTTCAAGGACGAGCCGCGCTACGAGGCGGACCTCATGAGCGACGCCATGCAGGGGCTGCGCAGCCTCGAGGACGGCCGCTACGACATGATAATCCTCGATATCATCATGGAGCCGCTCTCCGGCGAGTCGTTCTTCGTCTATCTCAGGGGCAACGAGAGCACGATGAAGATCCCGGTGGTGATAGTGAGCGTGCTGGAGCCGGCCTCCCTGGAGGCCCTCAAGAGGCTCAACCACACCACGATCCTGCAGAAGCCGATCCGCAAGGAGGACCTCTTCGGCGCCATAGACAAATTCATCTCGCTCTACGGCCACGCTTGATTTCGCACCGCCCTGCCTGTAGAAAACCATCATGCCTTTCGTGGGGGAAAACGTCGTCCGCACCGATGCGGTCGAGAAGGTGACCGGCGCCGCCAGGTACGCGGACGACATAGTCCTGCCCGGCATGTGGCACGGCGCTGTCGTGCGCGCGCCCATCGCCCGCGGCAGGTTGAGATCTCTCACCCTTTCGCCCTCGTTCGAGTGGGGGCGGGCGGCGGTCGCCCGCGCCGAGGACATCCCGGGAAAGAACTGCGTCGCGATGATCGAGGACGACCTCCCGCTCATCGTCACCGGCGAGATCAGGCACGCCGGGGAGGCGGTCCTTCTCGTCGCCGCGCCCACGCGCGAGCTCGCCCGGGCCGCCGCCGCTGCAGTCGAGGTGGAGTGCGAGCAGCTGGCTCCGGTCCTCACGATGGATGAGGCGAAGGCGGCGGCGATAAAGATATTCGGCAGCGACAACGTGGTCCACCGCTGCGAGATCCAAAAGGGCGACGTGGATTCGGCCCTCTCCGGCGCCGACCTCGTGGTGGAGGGGACCTACGAGACCGGTTCGCAGGAGCACATCTACATCGAGACGCAGGGGATGGTCGCGCGCTGGGAGGGGGGGCGGCTCTTCGTTGAGGGCTCCATGCAGTGCCCGTACTATGTCTCGCGCGCCCTTTCGGTGCTCACCGGCGTGCCCGAGGACCGCATCTCGGTGCGACAGTCAGTGGTCGGCGGCGCCTTCGGCGGCAAGGAGGACTACCCGTCGATACTCGCCGGCTACTGCGCGATCCTCTCCCGCAAGTGCGGGCATCCGGTGAAGATCGTCTACGACCGCGACGAGGACATAAGGTTCACGACCAAGCGGCACCCCTCGCGGGTCCGCCATCGCACGGGCGTTGCGAAGGACGGCACCCTCGTTGCGATGGACATCTCCTTCGAGCTGGACGCCGGCGCGTACGTCACCCTCACGCCGGTCGTGCTCTCCCGCGGCGCCATCCACGCGGCAGGACCGTACCGCTGCCCCAGCGTGAGGGTGAGGGCGGCCGCCTACGCCACCAACACCCCGCCCAACGGCGCGTTCCGCGGCTTCGGCGCTCCGCAGGCCCTCTTCCCGGTCGAGGTACACATGGACCGCGTGGCGGAGGCGGCGGGGCTCTCCCCGCTCGAGTTCCGCAGGAGAAACTGCCTGAAAGTCGGCGACACCACCGCCACCGGCCAGAGGCTCACCGAGAGCGTGGCGGCGCTCAGGGTCCTCGAGGAGGCGGCGCGGCGCTCGAAGTTCGAGAGGCTCGCGAAGGGGCATAAGAAGATCTCGGGCGCGATCAGGCGCGGGGTCGGCCTTTCGCTCTTCATGCACGGCGCCGGGTTCACCGGCTCCGGCGAGGCGGTGCTTCGCGGAAAGGCGGCGCTGAGACTGGAGCCCGAGGGGAAGATCTCGGTGCTGACCGCGTGCACCGACATGGGGCAGGGCGCGCACACGGTGCTTCGGCAGATGGCCGCGGACCAGCTCGGGCTCGACATCGGGCTCATAGAGCTCCCCACGCCGGACACCGCGTACGTCCCGGACAGCGGCCCTACGGTGGCATCGAGGACCACGATGATCATGGGCTCGGTGCTGGCCAAGTGCGCGGCGAAGCTCAGGGCCGAGCTGTTCGAGTTCGCATCGGGTGAGTTCGGGGTGAGGCCGGAGCGGCTCTCCTTCGAGGGCGGCGCACTCATGCACGGCAGGAAGCGGCTGGCGGACGCCTCGGAGCTGATCAGATCCTACGCCTTCAAGAGAGGGGTCTATTCGGTGACCGAGGAATACGAGCTTCCGCCCGGGATAAAATGGGACGAGAAGAGCTATCGCGGCGACGCCTATCCGACATATTCCTGGGGATGCGACGTGGCGGAGGTCGAGGTGGACATGGACACCTTCGAGGTCCGCGTGCCGCGCATGTGGCTCGCGCAGGACCTCGGCCGCGCGATCAACCCGCTCATGGCGGCGGGGCAGGTCGAAGGCGGCACGCTGCAGGCGCTGGGCTGGGCGCTGATGGAGAGGGTGGCATCGAGTTCGGGGATCGTGAGGAGCGACAGGCTACAGACCTACATCATACCGACCTCCGCCGACGCCCCTGAGATGGAGACGATCCTGGTCGAGGAGCCGTACAGCCGCGGCCCCATGGGTGCCAAGGGCGTGGGCGAGCTGCCCATGGACGGGCCGGCGCCTGCGATCGCGAACGCCATATACGCGGCGACCGGCATCAGGGTGTCGTCGATACCGATCACGCCGGAGAGGCTGTACGAGGAGTGGCGGAGGATGAAATAAAGGGGTGTCAGGATGTCGAGCGTCATCAAGAAGATAATACTCAACGGCTCGGAGCGGATGGTCGACGCGCCGGAGGACATGCGGCTGCTCGACGTGCTGAGGCAGAGGCTTTCCCTCACCGGCACGAAGGAGGGCTGCGGCGAGGGGGAGTGCGGCGCATGCTCGGTGCTCCTCAACGGCGAAGCGGTCAACTCCTGCCTCGTGCTCTGGGGGCAGCTCTCAGACGGCGCGATTCTCACCACCGTGGAGGGGCTCGGCAGCGCCTCGCACCTGTCCCCGCTGCAGGAGTGCTTCGTGAAGGAGGGCGGGGTGCAGTGCGGTATGTGCACGCCGGGCATGCTCGTCTCCGCCGAGGCGCTGCTCATGAGGAACCCCAAACCCGCGCGCGGCGAGATCGTCAGGGCGATTTCAGGAAACCTGTGCCGCTGCACCGGCTACAAGAGGATAATATCCGCGGTGGAGGAATGCTCGAAGCTCAAGAAGGGGAAGCGCTGATGGCCCTTGAATACCACAAACCGGCGAGCGCGGGAGAGGCGATCGGCCTCATGGTGATGCACAAGGGCAGGGCTCAAGCGCTCGCCGGCGGCACCGATCTGCTGGTCCGGCTGCGCACCGGCGCCGCATCCCTCGAGGGGCTCATAGACCTCTCCGCGATAGAGGAGCTGCGCGGCATCGCCGAGACGCCTGAAGCGGTGGAGATCGGCGCGATGGAGACTCACGCGAGGATCGCCGCCGACGATGCGGTGAGAAGGCACCTCCCCGCGCTCGCCTGCGCCTGCCTCACCGTCGGCGGCGCGCAGATACAGAACCGCGGCACCATAGGCGGCAACGTCATGAACGCATCCCCGGCCGGCGACACGCTCCCGGTCCTCCTCGCGCACGGCGCGGAGTTTCTCGTGAAGAACCTCGAGGGGGAGCGGTGGGTCCCGGCCGCGAAGTTCTTCACCGGCTACAGGAAGACCGCGGCCGAGGCGGGCGAGCTCCTGGCGCGCATCCGCATCCCCAAGGCCGACAGCAAGGAGAGGTCGGCCTTCTACAAGCTCGGGCAACGCAGGGCGCAGGCGATCTCCAAGGTCTCGATGTGCGTGCGGGGCCGCATCCGCCACGGCGGCATAGAGTGGATGAAGATAGCTCTCGGGAGCGTGGCGCCGGTTCCGGTCCGCGCGCCGGGCACCGAGGCGCTGCTGGCCGGGAAGGTGCTGAGCGAGGGGCTAATAGAGGCCGCGCGAGATTCGCTCTTCGACGAGATCTCGCCCATAGACGACATCCGCTCCACAGCCGACTACAGGAGGTTCGCCGCGGCCGGGCTGCTCGCGAGGTTCCTTCGCGAGGCGCTCTCGAGGCCGGGCCTCTTCGGGGGGAAGGGCCGCCGGCCCGCCTAGGGGCGGATCTTCTCGAACTCCTTCCAATCGTCCGGCGTGTTTATGTTGCGGCAGATGTTCGGATCGCCCACCGGCAGATAGATCGTCCTGCGGCTTTCCTTGAGCCTCGCGTCGAGCCTCGAGGAGCTGTCTTTCGGGTCGAGCGCCGCCAGCGACTCGCAGAAATTCCTGGACAGCCAGACCGGGTGGCCGCGCCTGCCCTCGTGCTCCGGGACCACCGCGTCCAGGTGAGGGTTGCGCAGCGCCGTCTCGATGAGCGAGGCCACGACCTCACCGCGGACCCCGGCCGAGTCCACGGGCAGCACCACGGCGCCGGATGCGCCCTGCTCGATGGCGCCCTCGATGCCCCTCACGAGGGATGAGAACTGGCCGTCCCGCCAGCCGCTGTTCTCTATCCATTTCACGTCGAGCGATGAGTTGCGCTCCCTTATCGCCGCGGCGTCGGCCCCCACCACCGCGATCACCCCTTCGCATCCGGACGAGACGAGTAGCCTGCGCTGGAGATCGAGAAGCGTCTCCCCTCCGGCCGTCTCGAGATTGGCCTTGGGGCTGCCCATGCGCTCGGAGGCGCCTGCTGCGAGTATGATGCCGATTATGGAGTGACCCGTTGCCTTCATCTGTGCCTCCACTCACCACTCACAAATCACAACTCGAAATGACACCTTCCCTCGTCAAAGTCATCCGGCTTTTCCTGGAGCTGAATCAGCTGCGCCACTATGGCCACCGCGATCTCGAACGGCGTCTCCCCCCCGATGTCGAGGCCGATCGGCGCGGTGACGCGCGATATCTGCTCCTCGGAGAAACCCTCCGACCGGAATCTGTCGCAGAAGAGCTTCCACTTGCTGCGCGAGCTGATCACGCCGAGGTATTTGAACGGCCTGCCCAGGCAGAACCGCGCGATCGACTCGTCGTGCACGTGCCTGTGGGTGACGCAGATTATGTGGAGGTCGTCCGCGAAATCGAGGGTGGGCAGAAAGTCGCCCGGCAGCATGTTCACCCTCTGCGCCACCGCCTTGAACGCCCCGACCGAGAGCCTCTCCGCGCGCTCGTCCACGAGCGTCACTTCGAAGCCGGCCTCTGCGAGCATCGGGCAGAGCTTCTCGGCCACGTGCCCCGCCCCGAAGACCACGATCCTCCTGGGGGGCGAGACCGGTTCGAAGAATATCTCCACCGAACCTCCGCACGGCTGGACGCCGTCCTCCGTGAGGTCGTATCTTTCGACCCCTGGCGCGCGCCTGCGCATCGCCCTGCGCGCCTCTTCGATCGCCATGTGCTCCACGCCGCCGCCGCCCACGGTGCCGAAGCTCGCGTCGGCGGTCACGATCATCTTCGCGCCTGCGCGCCTGGGCGCGGAGCCCTCTGCCCGCACCACGGTGGCCCGGCAGAAGGGGATTCGGGCCGCTTTGAGCTCTGCCGCTTTTTTATCGAGGTCCATTGTTTTAAGCATTAGCATTCATTGTGGATAACTACCAGTAACTATCAGCTTGTTTCTGGTCAAATGACGACCAGTAACTATCAGCTTGTTTCTGGTACGCACCGCTGCCAGGTCATGGGAAGACGACCTTATGTATCTTATTGATATTCTTGGTTAATTAGATCGACACAGTATGAAATATACCAAAAAATATGCCATATTTTATGCCAGGTCAGCAGTAAGAAGTGGATTCATGCTGCCAGGGTTCCGAGGGGGGTCAGAAGTAAGGCAACTTTTTCAGGTTATTGCCGAAGACATAATAAGAGGAACAAGCTCAAGGGAAGGGGTATGAGCAATTTAGAGCCATCTTTGATTCGATCGTTTTCCTGGTCGCCGATCCTTTCAGGGCTAATGCCGCTCTCCAACATAAGGCCTGCGACATCTGTTTTTCATGCAGATGATGCCGCTGCGATCAGCGCTTTTAAAAGGCTGGCCGAGACCCGCGAGCCCGTCGGCTCAGGGCTTATCTCTCGAACCGCACAGAGCTATAGCGAGGCCATCTCGCCGGCCGAGGCAGGATTTCGCGGCTTTATGGAGGATCGCGACGAGTTTCTTGAAGCGCTTCGTCAGAACCCATTCCTGGTCGAGTTCGCCGAGCGCAGGCTCGGACTGGCCTTCGATGATGAGGCTTTCTTAAGGCAGATGAATTTGATGGCACATGGGCTGCTGAATTCAGCGAGGTCTCAGAGTGTGGTCCTCACGCCGGATGAGAAGAGATTCCTGATAGAATATGCGAATGCGAATGTCAGCAATAAGCGAGATAGGTGTTTTGCTCGTAGGGCATTCGCAACGTTTCATGATTTTGCCGGATTGCGCTCAATCGTAGATTCGATCGGCGACAGATCTCATCGTGACTGGCAATTGGCGGTGCATGACCTTGAATACTTTGATGCGCTTGAAATACCGGAATCCGACCTGCGCAATATTCAAGATGGCGCTCTTTTTTTCTGGGGGTCGTTTTTCACTGCGTTTGAGATGGCTATGCGTGAACGCTCCCGGACCTTTGCCGCGAGCAGGGGGTGTCGAAAATTTGATCAAAATGCGTTTTCTCAGATTCAGCTGGCGCGCGACCTCACGATTCTCTCGAGATCCTATGATCTCGTGGTGCCTGTCGCACGTGCAGGCCTCTTTTCAGGGGCGATGGCCGAGGTCCTGGGCCTCAAGACGCTGGTCATTGATGTGAAGGCCCACAATCGGAAGAGGCCCAGGTCCCGCTTCATAGATAAAGCCGGGCAGGAGGATATCGAGGGCAGGAGAATACTGCTCCTGGACGACGATGTCGTCACGGGTGCGTCCGTCAGGGAGGCGGTCAGGCTGCTCCGGCCCTATAAACCCGCTTCTATCGGCGTGTACCTCAATCACAGTACGGAGACGTATTCCAAGCGTGAGGCGGTGGCAGGGCTGGAGGGGCTCGGCATAGCGGTTCATCACGCGGCCAACATGCCGGACACCCCGTACCTCCCCAGCGTGTATCTGCTCCACGAACGAATGAACACAACGCTTGGGAGGTTGAGAAACGCCCTGCGTTCCTTCCGCGAGATATTCATCGTCAATGGCGCCAGGGGCGAGGTCATGGACGCGGTCAGGGAATTTATCCGATCGCAAGAGGAGCTATACTTTTCCATCAACCATTTTCTCCCCGGCGCGGAAGAGGTCCGAAGGTACATCGTCAGCAGATTGGAAGGCATTATCAATTTGTACATGGATAATCGTGCGTTCAATGAAGTCCTGAGTCCCGGCGCTGATCGATCCGTAGGGAGCGCCTCTCTCTATGCGATGAGGCTCATCAAGGCTGACTCGCTCCTCCCGTATGGGACGGCGGAATATCTGGCAAGGGGGCGCTATATCGAAATGGGCTCCAGGCTTGCCGAACAGCGCGGCGTGAAAAACGAGCATATCCCTCATTCCTACGTCGCCTCCTTCCGCACCGCCCTCAAGGCGGCGGCCGACGGCTACGACGCTGCCCTGATCGTGGGGCCGGAGGGGTTTGCATATGAGCCGATCTTTGCGGAGCTTGGCCTCAGGACGGTTGCGATAAACATACCGGAGGCGGATTTTGACGGGGAGCGCACGCTTACGGCGCTGGACAAACTCTCCGGGCTGAAGGGAAAGCGAGTGCTGGTCGTGGAGGACGACGTGCGTTCCGGCGCGACGCTGCGAAAGATTCTTGAGATGTTCAAGCGACGCATGCCTTCGCACCTGGGGCTGTACCTCGGGACAGATATGGCACGGCAGTACCTGGAAAATATACCCGCTGAGTTCAAGAGCCGCTATGTTGCGACCGGAAGCTCAGATGGCGATATCGAATTTCTCAGACACCTCGACAAGCGCGAGGTCCTGTTCAAGAGAGACCCTCAACTCTGGCGCAGGCGCATCGGCCTCGACTGACTGTCGCCGCCTCTGACGCTTTATCAAATCGAAAGGGGAACGGTTTTGTAAAAGTTTGATATCATTTGGTTATTCAGGTCGGCGCGATGGCACCGTCCTTGCTCATTTATCCCCTCGTGGATCGGTCGGACAGGAGGGGGCATGGGCAGGCTGTATTCTTGCATCATAATATTGATGATCGGGGCGATTGCCGCGGGATCGGTCGAGGCGGGCGTTAGAAGGCGCGTGAGCCGCGCTGCGCCGGCCGCTGCAAACTCCGCAAAGTTCGAGGCGAGGGGGCAGATCAAAATCGAGCCGTTGCCGGAGCTCGCGCATCTCATCTTCGAAGCCAGGGTCGCCGAACCCTACAGCGCGGTGCTGACAGCGACCGGCGGCAAGGGTTACGGGTACGCCTGGGGCCACAGCGTGCTCCCGGTGGGCCTTTTGCTCCAGATGGACGCGGAGGAGGAGGGCAAGATATACGTCGAGGGCGTGCCTGAGAAGGAGGGCGCCTTTGAGATAAGGATCAAGGCGACCGACGTGGTCGAGCCCTCGATAGAGGGCGAGTTCGTCTACACCCTCACCGTTTCGCCCCACCCGGCCATGGCCGAATGATCTCTCCTTGAATTTTCCACGCCCTGCGCGTAGCCTCTGTTCTCAGAGGCTGAGAGGCTGAGGCCGGTCGTGGGGGGCGAGTGGGAACTGAGTCGCAGACGATCTTCAGGGGCCGGATAATCAATCCCGTCGGTCCGGACAGGGTCGATGACATCCGCGACGGCATGCTCGTCGTGGACGGCGCGGGCCGCATCGCGGGATGCGGGCCCTTCGACGGGAAGGCGAGGGGGAGTCTCGTCGATCTGTCCGGGCGGCTCATCGTGCCCGGCCTCGTGGACGTGCACTCCCACATCCCGCAGCTCGACGCGAGGGGCAAGGGCGGGGCCACGCTGCTCAAGTGGCTGGAACGCTATATACTCCCCGCCGAGGCGGCGTTCTCCGATCCTGCGGTGGTCGCCGACGTGGCCACCCGATTCTTCAAGAAACTCATCCTCAACGGCACCACGACCGCGGGGCTCTATTCCAGCGTTCACGAGGACGCGACCGATCGCTGCTTCGAGATCGCCTACGGCTCAGGCGTGCGCTGCTTCATCGGCAAGGTGATGATGGACCGATTCGCGCCCCCTGAGCTCATCGAAAATACCGTCGAGTCGCTCGCCGCGAGCGAGAGGCTGGCAGCGCGCTGGCACGGCGCTGCCGACGGGAGGCTCTCCTACGCCTTCACGCCGCGTTTTGCGCCCGCATGCAGCATGGAGCTGATGCGCGGCGCGGCGAAGCTCGCGCGGGAATCGGGCGCCTATTTCCAGAGCCACATAGCGGAGACCGTGGAGGAGAACGCGCGCGTGCGCGAGCTCTTCCCGAGGCACCGCGACTATGTGGAGCTGTTCGAGGACGCGGGCGCGCTGGGGCCGCGCACGATCCTCGCGCACGCGATACATCTCTCCGAAGACGAGTTTTCGCGTCTGGGAAAGTCGAAGACGAAGATAGCGCACTGCCCCACCTCCAACTTTTTCCTCAAGAGCGGCGATATGCCCGCCGACAGGGTTGAGGCGGCCGGGATAGAGTACGGTCTGGGCACGGACGTGGGCGCGGGGACATCGATGTCGATCTTCACCGCCATGCGCCATGCGGACTACGCTCAGGCCCGCGCGGCCGTGGGCCCCAGGAAGGCGTTCTGGCTCGCCACGATGGGGGGCGCGGGGGCGATGTCCATGGAACGGGACACAGGCAATCTCGCTCAGGGGAAGTTTGCGGACTTCAACGTGGTGGACATCGCGGGTATCGATCAGAGCTATCGGCCCTCGGACCTCGACGCGGACGAGATACTGTCCCTTCTCATGTACCGGGGGGACAGCCGCGCCATTGAGGCCACCTACGTATCCGGGAACAGACTCGATGTCGACGCGATTTAGCGTCTGAACAGGCCCTTCATTCCGTCGCCGATCGCCTTCGTCCTGCTCTTTATCTTCTCCGCCGGGCTGAGCAGGTCCGGTATCGACCTCGCCTGCGCCAGTATCCCCTCGCCTATGCCGGCCGATATCCTGGAGCCGACGCTGAAACTGCCCTCCTCGATGTTGCCGCGCACCGTCACGTCCGCCTCGATCGGAGCGCGCCTCTTGAGCACGAAGGCGTTGATGAGGTCGCCCTTCACGCCGCCCCCGGCCTTGAGGTTGTAGATGGTCGCGTGGTTGTTCGCGACCAGCTCGCTCTTCTTCGACGTGGCCTGGCTGGTGATGGAGATGCTGCCGCCGACGATCGGGAAGGGCGCGCTGCCCGCGTAGAACGACCGGTAGTAGGTGATCGGCGAGTTGCCGATTATGGAGCGGAGCTTGAAGTTCACCCCCTCGCCGAAGAGGTTGAGCCTGCCCTTGACGTTCAGGCTGCCCTTGTTCTCGTCTATCTTCGCGTTGATGGCCAGCTGCGTGGGGAGATCGTCGTCGTCGCCCTGCTTTGAGATGTTGCTGATCGTCATGTCGAGACTGCTCAGCCTGAGCCTGTGCCCGTCGACTTTGTCGACGTAGGAGACATCGCCCCCGCGCACCTTTACGGAGTCGACCCTGACCTCCCACTCGCTTTCCTTGTCTTTATCCTCAGCCTCGGCCTTGCTGTCCTCTTCTCCAAGATCGAGCGCGTCCCAGTTGTACCCGGCGGCCGAGCTGCGGACCACTTTGATACTGGGATTGACCAGCACGATCTTCCGCGCGTGGATCGCCTTCCTGAGGAGGTCCCACGGCGCGAGCGAGACGTTGAGCCGCTCCGCGCTCGCGAGCAGGCTGGCCTCGTCCTCCTTGCCCGCGGGGTAGATCTTTATCCCCTTGAGCGCCAGCGACGCGGCGGCGACGTTTATGCCGTAGTCCTGTATCTCTATCGCCAGGCCCAGGATGTCGTGCCTCTGGCGCTCGATCGCGTTGAGCGCCCCCCTTGCCGCGAAGGAGATGACCCCGGCGAGCAACGCCAGCACTGCGATCGCTATGAATATCCAGGTATAAGCCCTCTTTTTCATCTCTTTCCCCCGTGTCCTTTTTTCAATCAGCGCGTCGCTTTCATCTCGAGGGCGGCCTTCTCCACCGCCTCGAATATCTGCTGGTAGCCTGTGCACCTGCAGAGGTTCGCGGCGAGCGCCCTCTTTATCTCGTCCCTCGTGGGCGAGGGGTTTCTGTCCAGCAGCGCCTTTGCGGCCAGCACCATGCCCGGCGTGCAGAATCCGCACTGTATGGCCCCGCAGTCCATGAACGCCTGTTGGATCGGGTGTAGCTTGTTGCCGTCAGAAAGACCCTCGATGGTCGTGATCAGTGACCCGTGACCCGGGACCCGTGACCCGGGACCCGGAACAGCATTTCCTGATCCCTGGTCCCTGATCCCCGATCCCGAATTGCAGGCGACTTCGCCGAGTTTGATCCTGCAGGAGCGGCGGGGTTTTCCGTCGATGAGCACGGTGCAGGCGCCGCAGGCGCCGATGCCGCAGCCGCGCTTGGTGCCGGTGAGGCCCAAATCCTCCCTGATTACGTCAAGGAGCGACCTCTCCGCGGGCGCGGAGACCTCGATCCGCCTGCCGTTTATCTCTATGGTGAACTCCGCCGCCATCTCCACCCCGGACGGTGTATTCTCTAATAATTATCCGATTAGAATGAAAGCGGAAAAATTCCGCCGATTTGCCTTTTCCCTTTGCGCCCCTATCGGGTAAAATCACAGCCGTTGAAGCTTTCGGCCATCCATCTCGCTCTCGCCGCAGCGCTGCTCTGTGCTGCGGGCCCGCTTGCTGCGGAGGAAACGGCTTCCAAGGCGGGGCCGGGCGCTGCCGCGCCCGCGGAAGACGGGTGGCAGCCGATCATATCCGAGGACGGCCTCTTCAGCGTGGAGATGCCGGCGGTTCCCGTGTTCAAGACGAGCGTCAACGAGTATCGAATCGGCGAGATCGAGGAGAACTCCTACGCGCTTGAGTTGAAGGACTCCGAGTTCGTCGTGGAGTACATCGATCTCCCGGGCTTCGTCACGATATTCGGCAGGGGGATCATCTACAGGATGGCCAAGCGCAGCTTCCTCAGGGAGGCACGGCTCGGCGAGACCGGGTGGGCCGATATCGATCTGGGTCCGCTCGGCGGCAAGGAGCTCTCGTTCGAGCAGGAGAGGCGGGGGAGGCCCTCTGCCCGGTCGGGGAGGGCCAGATTCGTGCTCGCGGGCCGCAGGCTCTACGTGGTCGCCGCCTCCGCCGAGCCGGGATCCGAGGCCGCCGGATGGGTGGAGCGGTTCCTCGATTCGTTCGAGATCCACGCCCTCTCCTCCCGGCGCCGCGTGCACAAGTACTGGGAGATGAGGCAGGAGGGGACCGCTTCAGATTAGCCTGCACAGTTCATTTCTTCAATGCTGAAACGACCTTTTCGGGCGTGATCGGGAGGGAGAAGATGCGCCTGCCGGTCGCGTAATATATCGCGTTCGCCACCGCCGCGCCCATGAGCTCGTTCACCGGTTCGCCCAGCGACTTGGCGCCGCAGGGGCCTGCCGGGTCCGGGTTCTCCACGAGGATCGCGGTCATCTCCGGGACGTCGGTGGTCCTCGGTATGCGGTAGGTGTTGAGGTTTGTGTTCTGTATGACGCCGCGATCGTGGCGCACCTCCTCCATCAGCGCGAACCCCAGACCCATCATTACACCGCCGAACACCTGTCCCGCCGCCATCTCGGGGTTTATCGCCCTGCCCACATCGTGCGCCGCGACCACCCTCTCTACCTTCACCCTGCCCGATTTCGGATCCACCGTCAGGTCGCAGGCCTGGCATCCGTAGACGTATGTGAAGTATGCGTCGCCGTGTCCGTCCTTTTCGTCAAAGGAAACCGGAGGGCCGTGCCACGTGCCGAGCGCGTCGAGGAACACGTGTCGCTCATGGCATGCGGCTGCGGCATCCTCGAACGGGACCGTTTTTTTGTTCGATGGGTTGCGTATCCGCCCCTTCCCGAACTCGTACCCCTTCCCGGAGGCGCCGATGAGCTCCGCAAGCACAGGCGCCATCCTCTCCTTTATCTTCGCGCATGCGTCCAGCACGGCGTTTCCTCCGACGATCGTGCCGCGGCTGGCGACGGTCGGCCCGCTGTCGGGGATCGAGGCTGTGTCCGTGTCGACGAACTCCACGCGCTCAGGCGCGATCCCGAGCTCCTCGCAGAGTATCGTCGTCATCGCGGTCTTGAGTCCCTGGCCGTTCTCGCTGACGCCGACGTCGAGCACCGCGGAGCCGTCGGGCTGGATGTTTACGACCGCTGCGCAGAAGTCCTTGCCCTCGGCCCCGAGCGAGACGCCGCGGAAGCTCGCTGCGAAGCCGGCGCCGTAGAGCAGCCCGTCGGCGCGGGGCGTGCCCCTGGAGCAGGCCTCGAAGGCCCGCTTCCAGCCGAACTCCTCGAGCGCCCTCTCGGCGACCTCGGCCATGGAGACCTTGTGGCCGGTGAGTTTCTGACCGGTGTGGGTGATGGATCCCTGTTTGAAGAAGTTGAGCTTCCGAAACTCGTATGGGTCGAGGCGTGCCGCCTCGGCGCACATGTCCACGAACGACTCGCAGGCGAATACGTGTTGCGGGGATCCGAAGCCGCGCATGGCGCCGGTGAAGGTGTTGTTCGTGTAGGCCGCACGGGAATCGCAGTGCACGTTCGGCACGACGTACGGCCCTGCGCACTGCACGGTCGGCCGCCAGATGACGAAGGGCGATGAGGAGCAGATCGGCCCGGCGTCCGCGGTGATGTCGACCTCCATGGCCCTGAGCTTTCCCTTTGCGTCCATGCCCGCCTTGTAACTGAGCTCCATGGGGTGGCGCTTGTAGCTCTCCCGCATCGACTCCTCGCGCGTGTAGGTGATCTTCACCGGCTGCTTCGTGCGCAGCGCCAGAATCGCCGCCCTGGCGCATATTATGGATATGGTGTCGTCCTTGCCGCCGAAGCCGCCGCCAAGCGTGGTCTGGATTATGCGCACGCGCGAGAGGGCAAGCCCTGTTGCCGCGGAGACGAAGCGGCGCGTGGTGAACGGGTGCTGCATGCCGCCGTGGACCGTGACCGAGCCGTCCGGCTCCGCGACAGCGACGCACGACTCCGGCTCCATGTAGGCATGTTCTATGAAGGAGGTGCGAAACTCGGCTTCGACGACGCGTTTGCTCTCTTTGATTGCCGCCGCCGCATCCCCCTTTCTCACCTTGAAGGCGGTGACGACGTTGGAGCGGCCCTCGTGTATGGGGTCCGCGCCCTTCTCGAGCGCTGCGGCCGGGGAGAGAATTGGTTCAAGGGGCTCGTACTCCACTTTGATGAGGGCAGCTGCCTCGCGCGCCGCCTCCGGGGTCTCTGCTGCGACCATCGCCACCACGTCGCCCATGTATCTGACGCGGTCGGCTGCGATCACCTGCTGGTCTGCGATGATCCCGCCCACCATGTTCGAGCCCGGCACGCCGGCCGCTGTTATCACGTCCACTATGCCCGGGTGGGCCAAGGCCTTCGATGTGTCGATATTCTTAATGATTGCGGAGGGGTGCCCGGAGTGCAGCGGGGCTGCGTAGAGCATTCCAGGGAGTTTCAGATCGTCGGCGTAGATCGCCCTGCCGGTCACCTTCTCGTATGCGTCGATGCGTTTCACAGGAGAGTAATCTAGGTGCGCAGGCAGGCCATTGTCAACCGATACCGTTGCAGTCTCATAAAAAACAACCAATATTATCAAATAGTTATAACGATAAGCGATCCGTGGGGCAGGGGCCTGATTTTTTCCTGAATAATCAATAGGTGCGCAACATATTCGATATTTCGCCGATAACTATGAGGAACGGCAAATCGATGATTTTCAGCCGGTCAGGGGTATAGATGCGAGCTGGAGGCAAGACCACATTCGGGCCGAACTTCGGCGCCGGCGCGGCCAACCTCATGGGTGTGGCGCCGGGCACGACATGTGTGCCCGGAGGGGTTGCGGGTTTCGCGGCAAATGCGGCGGGAGCTGTTGCGGGGACTGTGCAGCCTCACTCCCGGTCTTCGTTTTCAATGGCGGAAGACGGCCGGCGCGTCATCGCGCCCCGCGGCAAGCTCATTCCCTCCGTCCTTGCGGATCGTCACGCGCAGATGGCGATCGAGGGCGCCGGCGCCATGCTCGCCAAGCCACTCCCCATGGCCAGCTGGGTCGATGCGGAGTTCGGCTCTTTGACCGATGTCCCTCGGGAGTTGCAGAAGGTCCGCAACATGGGGATTCAGAGCAGCGGCGACATAGGCAGGGCGCTCGACTATCTCGCTGTGATCGATCCTCGCCTGGCCGGTATCGTTGAGGTCGTCAGAAAGCGCCTGGCCGAGGGGAAGCTCAAGATAGAGCTGGACTGGGACAGGGACGACTCCGCTGCCGCACAACTGACTTTCCAGGGCAGGGTCGATCGATCCTCGAACGAGTTCGGCGAGAGGATCGTCCTGCCCGGCAGGGCGGGGCCCGACGCCCTGCTCCACGAGATATTCCATATCCTTCCCATGTACATGATAAGACCGATATTCAGCGGACAGAGGCTGCCCCATCTCCCTGAAATCGATCCAGGGGCCTCCTTCCGCGAGCTCCGCCACGCCCTCCTCATGCACGCGAGGGGCCACGAGACGATAAGCTTCGGCGCTCAGTGCATGCTGTATGTTCTGGAGTTGGGCAATTTTATCAGACACTCTTTCAACTCCGATATGATGTCAGACCTCTACGGCGCGTGGGAGCGCGAGGGCCTGGCTGGGATCGCCGCGGTCTTCCCCTACTACATGACGCACTACGAGCTCAGGGAGGGGCACATCGCGACGATGCTGGCGCTCGTCATAAAGGTGGAGGGCAGGACCGACCTCACGTGGGACGAGTATGAGAAGCTCGTCTCCCGCTACAAGACGCGGGAGATGGGGCTCCTCGAGGACTATCTCAAGAAATACGTCACTGAAAAGGGACTGGACGTGCCGCCCGATTTCTTCTCCACCATCCAGGCCGCCAACCGCGTATTGAGGGCAGCGGGTCCTTCGGCGCAGCTGCGCGGCGACAAGCTGGAGCGCGTGGCTCAGGCCTCATTCGACGCGCTCGACCTCATCGAGGGGCTCTCCGATCCAAAGGAGGCCGAGGGAGCGGGGATATCGGAGCTCTCAGTCGGGGATATCCCGCCTGAGGAGGGCAGGGCCGATCGCAGGGCGATATTCGCCGCCTATGCCGGCGTCGTGGATCGTGTGCTCGATAACCCGCCCGCCTCCTTTGCGCGCGAGGAGCTCGCATCGCTGGTCTCCTTCTCGCGGCTCCTGCCGCCCCAGACTGCGCTCACGCTGGCCAGGCGCCTCAAGGTCTATCTGCTGGACGCAAATGACCTTTCCGTGATGCTCGGGCTCATCCTGTTCGAAAAGGGGCTCAAGCACGAGGGCGGCGAGATGGTCAGGCAGAACCTCGATCTCGCCACACTGGGCAAAGCGCGGGATACCATCGTTGAAGTCATGGGCGAAGAGTTCGTGACAGCGTTTCTTAAGGAGCGCCTTCGGAGCTATGGCGAGGAGAGGGAGCGCTTTTCACAGGCCTTTCGCATCTGGGCGCAGGACCAGTTCATCCTGGAGGAGGGCTCGGCCGTCGAGTCGGACCTGGCGGAGCTCTTCGGTCATCCAGGCATCTTCGGCGCGGACGGCTGGCAGAGATTGGGTTCGTGGCTCATCGAGCACCCGGCGGACATCGACTACAGGCCGGACGAATCGCAGATCCTGGTCGTGCCAAAAAAGATGCGAAGCGAATTCCCTGATTACGCGCGCCTTCTCGCAGAGCTCGGGGCGCAGGTTAGGTCAGGCCGCCTCAGCGCGGAATCGCGGCGCGGGGTGGAGGGGATGCGCGCCGGGCTGATCGAGGCCATGCGCAGGCCCCTGGCTGCCCTCGCCAGGATAGTCGAGGCCGGCGGCGACCACGCCGATTCCCTGGACCTCTGGAACAGGGGCGGACTCGGGAAGCCGAATGTCGATTCCATCCGCGGGCTGAACCTGCTCTCGCCCGAGGAGTTCGAAGAGGTGCTCAACGGCATGCCCGATTCCCTGAAGGAGAGGTTTGCCGTGGAGGCGGACTTCGAAAGGGACGGCTGGTGGAGCCATCCGGATTTCGTGGTGCAAGAGGTCGAGGCTGCCCTCGATGTCTTGGAGGAGCTGCCCGACAGGAAGGAGGCAGAGGTCAAATCGGCGCTGCACACCTTCAAAATCTATCTCGATGCGACCATCGAGAAGATCGAAGGGACGGACCCGCCGCGCTCGGACCCGCTGGCATCGAGGCTCCCCTCTCTCGTAGAGAGATATCTCGAGCTGATGGAGCGGCATCGCTCCCATATGGACAGCGTGGCCGAGGAGATCCACTTCGGGACTGTGCACGGAGACCCGGCTTCAAAACGCCATGAGTTAAGGCCATTCCTCTCTTATCCGATCGACAGTCTTGAGATCATTCTCGGAGCATTCAAATATACCTACAAATTGGAGTGGCTCTCCGCGCTCTCCAGGATCGAGAAGCACGGAGGCGGCAGCTATCTCAGGCGCGCGATGGATGAGCTCAGGAAGCTTTGGTCGCTCAGGCGCAAGCTTTTTTGGAAACAAACTGAAGCAGATGACGATGATATAAAGCTGATGATCGACCACTGCATTGCGCCGCACGCGATCAACATAATGCTGGAGGCCCTCAGGAGGGGCGAGGGGGGGATCGCATCTGAGGCCTATGATTTCCTTTTCGAGGTCATTCCATCGGCTTATCCGCCCGACAGGCGTTTCGCCGACGTCGATGGCCGCGTTGGGTCGTGGGGTAAGGCCAGCAAATTTCTCTCCCGCTCCGGAAAGATCGACTGGGCCCTGAGGCTCGAGATCGACCGCCAGAAGGCCGTTGTGAACGGCGGTCTCGAGGCCTGGACCGACCGCGTGCGAAGGGAGCTCGACCGGGGCGGCTCCAACATCGGCATCGGCATATTGGGGCACTTCTCGCGCGAGTTCGGTAAGATGGGGGAGCCGGATCGCCAGAGGGACATGCTGAGGCTCATGATGATGAAGAGCCTGCAGACGCTGGGCTCGGCATCGCATCTTGAAGCTGTCGAGGGCGTGAAGGAGACGGTCGCGGCGGTGCATAACTCCGTGCTCAGCGGCGCGGCCAAGGACGAGCTGCTCACCGAGTATCTGGAGACTCTGCTCGGGCTCGCAGTCGCATTCCGCGGGGTCGACCTGGACCTCCTCTCGAATCTGGGGGGTATCCTGCCCTGGCGCGCGGCCGATGCGATCTCGGGCGATGTGCCCCATTATCCAAACGCCGAGCGCGTGGTCCTGAGGGCTCTTGCCTCGGTCCCGGAGCTCGTGGAGGACAGGAAGGGAAAGAACGACCGGGCCAGGCTCGGCGCCTTTGCCGGTGCGGGGCTTCCGCTTCAGAGACACGCGAGATGGCTGCAGCATCTCTTCTCCGATCCGGCCTCCGCGCCTGAGCTCGCGGGGCTTGCCATGAGGCACGACTACAAGGCGGCGCTGGCCGGGCTGGGCCTTCCGCACCCTTACGACGTGCCGAACAGGGTGAGCACCGAGTGGGCGAAGGGGTTTCTTGCCGCAAACGGGGATGTGATCGCGGCCGTCATAGACGAGGGGGACCCTGCGAGGGTGGGTCTCGTGCTTCGCATCCTCAACAGGGTGATCTCTTCCGAGCTTGTTCAGATCATCGAGGATACCAGGGGGCGCGACTATTTCCAGGACAGCGCCCTGGCGGGATCGGCCACAGCGGGCTTTATGGTGAAGCGCCTAACCGATCAGCTGGCCGTCTCCGGGATGACCCCTTCGTGGCAAAGGTTCATGGAGGTCCTCTTCGAGGCCGGCCCTCAGTCGATTCATCGCCTTGGGGCCGCGGGCGAGCTCATGCGCGTGGCCTCGACGATGGACGAGTTCCGGGCGATCTTCGACGCGGCGACAACAAACCTCGTCTTCAGCAAGAGGACCAGGGCGATGCTCGACACCCTCAGGGAGAAGGGCGACGAGGAGGCGGAGCTGGAACTGATGGAGCGGCTGCTCTCCCTGCATCATTCCCGGCACCCGGGCGGGATGGTTAGCGACTTCTTCCTCAAGAGGTTCATGGAGGACGAAAAGCTGCGCAGCTCCTACTGGAACCACATCGCCGGCAGGGACGGGGACGTCGATCCGCTCGTGCTCGTGGAGCTGGGGACCGCAAGGGCGGACTATCACCTCTCCGGCAGCGAGATGGGCCTTGCCAGGGTCGGCGATTACCTGCGAAGGGATTTCCTGGAGCGCTACGAGTTTTACCTAGACGCAGTGAAGTTCCTCATGGCCTACGTCGAGAAGGCAGGGACAAAGGTCACCGGATACGCGGACGGATACTCCTTCAATTTCCTCGAATATGAGAGGAAGGTCTTCGGGAAAGATTCCGAGGCCTTTGCCCGACTCGTTTTCGGGTCAAACCAGGAGTTCAGGTCGGACGTCGAGGCGGTCGGCGAGCTTGAGGACAGGGTCAATCAGTTCGCGGCGATGCTCTTTGACGCCGGCTGGACCGTGAAGGTCGCCAAGGTCTTTGATGAATTTTCAGTCCACCGTTCGGGGGCCAGGGATAGAAAAAGGACGTTCGGGAAACTCCTGTGCGATATCGGCTCGGAGGTGGAGAGGCTCCAGGCCGAGTACGCGGACATCAGCGACGAGTACATGAGGGATCTCACCGCGGATGTCGAGCTGCCCGAGTTCATCGACAGGCAGGAGGGCTTGAAGAGGGACGTGCTCGTCTGGGCCTTTGTCTCGCTCGACCCGGCCCAGAAGAACACCATCCGCGCGAAGCTCGAGGAGGCGAAATCGGACGAGGAGCGCCTGCTCGTCATGGGGCAGGCGGCGCACTTCGAGAAGCTCCTTCAGCTCGCGAGCATCCACCCCGCGGTCCCGGCAGATCTCCAGGAGCTCTTCTCGGTCTTCCAGGAGGACGTGCCGCACCGCGACGAGATAGATGCGCAGAGGACGCTCAAGTGGGCCTTCGTGGACTCCAAGAGGGCGAGCATCGAGGTCGATTTCATAAGGCCGATCAAGGAGGGAACGATCGGCGGCGTCTACAGGGCGACGTACGGCGGTGAGCCGGTGGTCATAAAGCTCATGCCCGAGGGCAAGCAGAACGACCTCGACGACTCTCTCAGGATCGTAAAGGAGATAAGGCGCTTTCTGACGGCGGAGGGCTACTCCGCGAGCGGCGCGAGGGCGCTCGACGACTTCCTGTCGTTCTACGAGCGGACCATGGCCGGTGAGATGGATCTGTCGTTAGAGCTCGATCGTGCGTTCCACTTCGATAGATTCCTCTCCGACGCGTGGCTGGGCGATGGCTTTGTGGTGCCGGATTTCGTGGATGAGCTGGCGTCGATAAACGCCGTGGCCATGAGGCCGCTGCCGTCCCGGAGGCTCGGCTCTCTCTCCGAAGAGCAGAGGGAGGCGGTCTTCGCGAGGATCGACGATGAGCTCATCCCGGCCATGATGGAGAGGGGGATCTTTCACTTCGACCTGCACCCGGGCAACATAGGCCTCGCGGAGGACGGCAGGATCGTTCTTTACGACGTGGGGAGAGTCCACTCCCTCTCCGAGGGCGAGAGGGCAGCCATGATGGAGTTCTTAGTGGCTGCCGTCGGGGCCAGGGGGGGGGCGGCGAACGGGGAGCTGAGAGAGGCCCTGGCAAAGCTGGGCACGGTGCGCGACGCAGAGGCGTTCGTTCGGATAGACGATCTCCTCAAGGTCCTCATCGAAGCGGATGATCCTATCAGGGCGGTGGAGGAGATCTACCCCCGGCTCTCCGAGTACGGCTTCAGGCTGGGCGATTCATATGTGAAACTCCTGCTCATGCATCTCACCTGGGAGGGCACCAAGGAGCACCTCCGCGCCCGCGCAAACGGTAACGGCGGCTGATCAAGACAGTATCATCATCGCACTCAATCCCTTCGATATCGCCCAGTGTAATGGGCGAGTCCCGGCCAGGTCGATCGGATGCCGCGTTTTCGGCACAGGTGCACAAAAACGCTGCACACTGCAGCGAACATGTGCAGTCGATGATTGTCGTCTGCTCCGGCAAGTCGTCCGATCTTCGGTCGATTCGCCTCTGATATCGAGATCTTCTGATTATATTCCCCGCAGCGGTCAGCCCCTGGCACGGTCCTTGCTTATGTCAGGCCGCATGGTCATCAGGTCGCGAACTTTCAGGTCACTGGCAGCCCTCGCATCGGCGCTCATGGTAATGATGCCGGCGCTTTCCCCCGCAGCCCAGGCGGCAAGGAGCGTGGCAGTGCAGCCGGTCGCGGACGGGGATTCGGACGAGGCCAGCCGCGAGATCGCGGCGGAGATAGGCGACGCGCTCAAGGCCACAACCCCGCATCACGTCATAGATTCGAAGCTCGCCGCCGAGGTCTCCTCGTACCAGGGGGCGCTGCCGCAGCCGTTCCCGGAGGCGGCCGCCCTGGTGAGCGCCGCCAAGGAGCACTACTTCAACTTCAAATACGACGACGCGAACCGGTCGCTCGAACGCGCGATATCCATGCTCGCCCCGTATTCGGCCGCTGCCGGGGTGGCCCCGCTCATCCTCGAGGCGCACATAATCAGGGCGATGGTCGCAAACTCTCGCGCCAAAAAGGATGCGGCGACGTCGGCGCTGAACGACGCGCTGGCCGTGGACCCCTTGCTCACCCTCGCGGCCGCGGACTATCCGCCCAGCCTCGTCTCCCTGCTGGACGATCTCAGATCGGCCGCAGGTCGGGCGGACACCGGATCGATCGCGGTCGTGAGCGTGCCCGAGGGCGCCGATGTCCTCATAAACGGGATCAGCCGCGGCAGGGCGCCGCTTGAGCTGGAGGGTCTTCCCGCGGGGACATACTCGCTTGCGGTCTTGGCGAACAGGTATGCTGCGTTTGAGAAGTCGGTCGCGGTAGAGCCGGGCGGCCGGGCGGAGGTGAAGGCGAGGCTTCGCTGGGCAAAGGGCAAGGCCGGTTCCGACAGGGCCTCCCGCGCTGCCGACGGCGCTGCAGCGGTGCGCGAGGGGGTTCGCATGGCCGACGCCCTCAGCGCCGACAGGGTGGTGCTCATAGACGCGGACTCCGGGGCGGGCGGCCGCATGGACGTGATCGCGCGGACAGTGGACCGCGATCTCAAGGCGGGGGCTGCGCCGGTGATGGTGAGAGGCGTGGACCCGGATTCGCACAGCGGGCTCATCGCCGAGCTGGTGAAGGGGATCGCGGGGCAGGTCGATCTGGATCTCGCCTCCGATCCGCGCGCCTTCGTGGACCCGATCGGCGAGGCGGACGCGAAGATCCTCGCGAAGAGGAAGAAGCCCCTCACCAGGCAGCCGCTGTTCTGGGGCGCGATCGGGGCCGCGGCCGCGGGTGCGATCGTGGGCGGCATACTCGCGGCGATGGGGGGAGGCTCCTCCACGGGGGACATAAGGGTAAACTTCAGGTGAGGTGCTTATGACGGCAGAGGAGATGAAGAGGATCCTTGCGCTGCTCGCGCTTCTGGCGCTGGCCGGGTGCGGGGCCGACCCCTGGCAGGGCTCGGGGGGCGGGGCGCTCGCGGTTACTGTCAAGAACGCGGCGAGCTTCGACCCTGCCGCGGAGCACGGCCGCATAGTGAGCTATCGCGTCTCGGTGAGCGGCGAGGGGATCGAGGAGCCGATCGTCGCCCTCTTCGACGGCGGCGCGGACGGAGGCGTGGTGGCGGGCGTCCCGGTGGGGGAGGGCAGGACCGTAGCGGTGGAGGCGGTCAATCCGAACGAAGCGGTGATACGCGCGGGCGAGTCGTTCGGCGTGAAGGTCGGCGGCGGGCTCACGGAGGTCGAGGTGGAGATGGAGGCGGTGCCAATCTTCACGAACATCGCGGAGGGCAACGCGGTCGACAACACGAGGCTCCTCTTCAGGATATTCTCCGATCCGTCGAACCCCGTCGTGGTTCACGAGATATCGCACGGCGCGGACACGGCCCTCGTGGACGCCTCGACGAGCCTCGCCGAGCTGTACCTCGACGAGTCCACGGGCATGGGGCGCTTCGCGCCCGCGCTGATGGAGCCGGGCAGGCGATCGTTCGAGGTGAGGGATCTCGTGAGCGGCCGCTCGAGCGCCGCGTCGGTGCTGGTGCTCGACGGGACGCGCCGCAGGCCTGCGCCGCTGGTCGCGGCGACGGGGGCCGAGCGTGATGTCGTGCTCTGCAGCGCGCCGTGGTGCGCGCCTTGGTGATGGGGGTCGCCGTGATATTGCGAATCGCATCGTGTCTGCTCCTCCTGGCGTCTGCGGCGGGCTGCGCACAGGCGCCGCGCCGCGGTGCCGAGACCCCCGTGCGCCCGCCCGACAGGGCCGGCCTCGTGGAGAGGGTGAGTTTCCCCACCGCGGGCGCGACCCCCGCGCCGCGCGACGCCGCTGCGGTGACGAAAAACGCGAGGTGGATGGGGGAGAACCGCGCCGCGGTGGTCGTGCTCAGGGGCCACTGCGACGAGCGCGGCTCGTCCGAATACAACATGGAGCTCGGGGACAGGCGCGCGCGCAGCGTCATGGGGATGCTGATGCGCGAGGGCGTGCACCCGTCGAGGCTGATCGTGGTCTCCAGGGGGGAGTCGGAGCCGATCGATCCGGGCCACGGCCCCACGGCGTGGGAGAAAAACAGGCGGGTCGAGTTCGTCGTCAGATAAAAAGGAGGTTTCAGATGAAGTCGGTGCTCAGGACGTTTATTGCAATCGCTACAGCGGCTCTTCCGGCAATCTCTTTCGCTGCCCAGCGCGCGGTCCCGCAGGTCATAGGGTTCCATTCCGCGATCCACGACGAGGGCGGAAACCCGATCGCGGACGGCGAGTGGGGCGTGGCGTTCAGGATCAAGGACGCCCTGGGCGAGACGGTGTACGAGGAGTCGCAGAGGGTGACCGCGGTGGGCGGCGGGCTCTCCGCCCTCATTGGCAACGGGCTCGATGCGAACGGGGCGCCCACCGGCGGAGTCCCCGTCGAGGCGATCGACCCTGTGCAGGGGCTGTATCTCGAGGTCGAGGTGGAGGGGCACTCGCCGATCTCCGGCATGGAGCTGGCCTCGGTGCCGTACTGCGGCTATTCGCAGGTCGCCCTCTCCGCGGCGGCCGGGAGCGTGGGGTTCGAGGCGCTGGCCTCCGGAGCGGTGGACGAGATAGCGAGGCAGCTGACGGGGGGAGTGGGCAGCGAGGCGATAGTGCTCAGGGACGAGCTCGTCACCGTATACAGCTCGCCCGAATCGGCCTCCTATATCGGGGTCGCCTCGGACGGGCTCGGCTATTCCGAGTCCGGGGACCTGCAGCGCGTGCTGGACGACCTCGATTCCGCGATCGCAGCCAACGCGCAGACAATAGCGCAGGAGGCAGCCCAGCGCATAAGCGCGGATGCCCAGAAGGTTTCCAGGACAGGCGACACCATGACAGGGCCTCTCACCATGAACGCGGACATAGTCATGGCGGACGGCGGCACGATCGACGGCTATGACGTGGGGAGCGAGCTCGGCCAACTCATCAGCCGCACCTCCACCTTCACGAAGGTGATCTGGGGGAGCGCGCTCTGCGACACCTCGCCTGCGATCTCCGGGCCCGGCGTGAGCATCACATGGCTGGGCATCAACCAGTGCCGCATCGACTTCAATCCGCCGATGCCCGGAGGCACCTATGCCCTCGTGGTCACCCCGATACCGCTTTCCTTCGGCGAGCCTGAGATCCCCCGCATTGAGGACAAGGGCGCAGGCGGCTTCGTGGCGAAGAATGCGATTCAGTTCGACTTTGTGGCCATAGGCCAGTGAACCGGGCCCGCTCTCCCCGGCAACTTCGAGGTTGATTTTGTGGGCCCTTGGGCTAGGAAGGGGCTCCAAAGGGGAGGGGCCATGAAGAGATCGGCTGTCGTCGTCGCGCTCGTCGCAATCGCTCTGGCAATCGTGGGGGAGGCATTCGCTGCCGGGGAGGAGCCGGTCGTCTATTTCCGGATGCCGGACGGCCTCTTCCAGAAGGCCTGTGCAAAGAAGGTCTGGAGCGGGGTGACCGCGAAGTTTGCAGGCGCGAAGGACGTGCGCGAGGCGAGGGAGATCGGCATACAGGTGAAGGGCGACTCCGAGATCCGAGTCTATTCCAATCCCTCTGTCGACGTGCTCATGACCGATGCGCTCGGCGACCTCTTCGAGGAGTGCGGAATGAATCTGGTCGCGAAGGTCCCCGAGGGGGGCACGGTCATCGAGGCGGAGGTGAGGGAGTTCTTCGTGGGCGTGGAGAAGGGGACGGTCACGGGCAGGTCCGAGGCGCAGAGCCTCATCACCTTCAACATCAAGAAGGGCGGGCAGATCACATCGGTCGACGTGGGCATGGAGGTGGACGCCAAGGGCGTGCGCAAGAAGAAGATAAAGGCTGTGAGCGACGCTGCCAACAGGCTTCTTGCCGAGACCCTCAAGGCTATCCCCGAGAACCGCTACATGAAGGAGATAAAGTAGGTCCGGAGGGGTGGAACAAAGAAGCGGCCGGATGAGCGGGGCTGACGGGACTCGAACCCGCAACCTTCGCCGTGACAGGGCGACGATCCAACCAATTGATCTACAGCCCCGCCCATCCGACCGCACATGAAGCGAGCGGCTTTATTAATTCAACCCCGCAAAAAGTCAATCGTTATAAATGCTTGAAATCTGTGGGCGTTACAGGATTTGAACCTGTGACATCCGCCTTGTAAGGGCGGCGCTCTCCCGCTGAGCTAAACGCCCGAAATCGCAGAGGGCGAGTCTGCCAATGCCTCCCCTCAATATCAATAAAAAAAGCGCCGGCCCTGCGGCCGGCGCTCTTGTTTTTCCCTCGTGCCGGATTTACTTCCTGTTGCAGTAGATGCTGTCGCACTTCTCCTTGTTGCAGCGGACCTTCAACTCTGCGAACTGGTTGTAGAGCGTCCGCAGCTCGAGCCTCTGGTTCTCCTTGTCGTACCTGTTGTCGCTCTTGCGCCAGTCCTTCTCGTAGGTGAGATCCCCGAACTCCTTGCCCTTCATCTCCTTCTCGATGTTTCCGCTGTTGTAGGTCATGTTGTTCTGATGTGCATCGGCCCACGCCTTGCATGCGTCGTAGGCCATGTCCTTGGGTGCGTCCGCAACGTCGCCCACGCTCTTCGGCACGCTGATGCCGAACGCGAAGCCGTTCGTCGCAATAGCCGCGACCGCGATCACCGCCACCACTGCCAGGACTGCGATTGCCCCTCTCTTCATACTCCCTCCTTTGTTGGTTGCAGGGCTTATAATGCCGAACCCGCTTCGCGGCAAGGGAAATTGACAAGAGGCTCCCCTGCACCTAGTATGCGCCCCCATGAACGAACTCACTGTTTTGAAAGCGATATTCTTGGGAGCGCTGCAGGGCGCCACCGAGTTTTTGCCTGTCTCGAGCTCGGGCCACCTCGTGATCGCGCAGGGCCTCCTTGGGGTGAGGCTGGAGAACGGGGGGCTGCTGGCCTTCGACGTGTGCCTCCACTTCGGCACCCTCCTGGCGGTGGCGGCCTATTTCTGGAGGGACATAGCCGATATCCTCGCGAGCCCCTTCGCGAAAGACGCCCGCGCTGCCATGAAGTCGGGGATCAATGCCGGCGAGGCGAGAAAACTCGGCATCTTCGTGCTGATCGGCACCGTGCCGGCAGGGGTGGTGGGGGTTGTACTCGACGACTTCTTCGAGGCGCTCGTCTCCAATCCGCTGGCCGCCGCCTTCATGCTGCTCGTGACGGGCGCAATCCTCTGGGCGACGCGCCGGGTGAAGGGCGAGGGGGACGGCGTCGCGGGCTTCACGCTGAGGCAGGCGCTCATCGTCGGGTTCGCGCAGGCGTTTGCGATCATCCCCGGGATATCCCGCTCCGGTTCCACCATATCGGGGGGCCTCTTCGTGGGCATGAACAGGGAGCTGGCCGCTAAATTCGCATTTCTGCTGGCCATACCGGCGATAGGCGGGGCCACGGTGCTCAAGATCGGTGATCTGGCGGCGATGTCGAACGATATCCTCGTCGCGGCACTCGCCGGCGCGGCCGTGGCGGCGGCGGTGGGGTTCGCATGCATAAAGTGGCTGCTGGCCCTGGTGAGGCGGGGGAGGATCTGCTGGTTTGCCCCCTACTGCTGGGCAGTGGGCCTGGCGACGATCGCATACGTCCTCTCTTCATCTCGATAGTCGTGAAAGGGCCTTCATGAGCGCTGCCACACAAGCGGGCGGTCTTTCGCATAGCCTCTCGGTCAAAGCGCGGATGTGGTGGGTCGCGGTGCGGCCGTTCTCGTTCCCGGTCTCGCTCGTGCCTGCGGTGCTGGGCGTTGCCTTCGCATGGACGCGCGGGTTTGAAATAGATCCGCTGCTCGCGTTTCTCACCGCCTTTGGCGCGGTCGCCGCGCACGCCGGGGCCAACCTCCTGCAGGACTACTTCGACTTCACCTCCGGCATAGACGGGCCAGGGAAGCAGGGCGGCAGCGGGATGCTGGTCTCGGGGACACTCAGCCCGCGCGAGATATTTGCAGCATCTGTCGTAGCGTTCGCGATGGCCTCCCTCGTCTCCGTGCCGCTCATCCTGCGCGCCGGCAGCGCGCTCCTCTGGATCGTGCTCGCGGGATTCGCGCTGGCGGCCGGATACGCGGTTCCCTCCCGCGGACTCAAGCACTACGCCCTCGGCGACATCGCTGTCTTTCTGGCATTCGGAGCCGGCGTCACGCTCGGCTCATATCTCGTTCAGGCGGGCTCGTTCTCCTTCGCTCCGCTGGCGTGCGGCGCGCCGTTCGGCATGCTCGTGGTCGCGGTGCTGCTCGCAAACAACATCCGCGACGCGCGCGAGGACGCGAGGGCCGGCGTGCGCACGCTCGCTGTCTTCATTGGCGGCAGGGCGGCGAGGGCGCTCTACATCGCGCTCGTGCTGGCCGCATTCGCCATGCCGGCCCTCTTCGCTGCGCTTCGGCTTGTGAACGCCGGCGCCCTGTTGTCTCTCGCCGCGTTCCCGTCGGCGTACGGAGCGATGAGGGACGTATGGCGTGCGCCGGACGATTCGAGCACAGAAACAGCGCACGCGGACGAGCGCACCGCGAAGATTGCGCTCATCTACGGAGCGCTCATGGCGATCGGGATGGTCGCATGGAAGCTGCTCGAAGGGGGTGTGTGATGGCCGAGGCTCTCAAGACGATATATTCGAGGAAAAGCGTCCGCAGGTACGCGTCGAAGCCGGTGCCGAGGGGTCTCCTCGAGAATTTCATCAGGGCCGGGATGGCGGCGCCCTCCGGGACCGACGCCCGCCCCTGGAACTTCGTCGCAGTGACCGAGCCGGCCCTCCTCGCGAAGCTCTCCGATGGGCTCAAGTACGGCAGGATGCTCAAAGGCGCCGGCGCGGCCATCGCCGTGTGCGGCACGCCTCACGAGCCGAGGCCCGGGCTCACCAACGAGCTCTGGATCCAGGACTGCGCGGCCGCGACTCAGAACATCCTGCTTGCGGTCGAGGACGCCGGCCTCGGCGCGGTCTGGGTCTGCGTGCACCCCATCGAGGAGCACGTGCGCCACGTCCGCGAGGTGCTCGGCATCCCCGAGGACACGGTCCCGCTGTGCGTCGTATCGATCGGCTACCCTGCGGCTGAAGACAAACCCAAGGACAAGTACGAACCCCGCAAGATACACTGGGAGAGGTGGTAACTTGAAAACAGGTTGAGGCTGAGGTTGAGCACAGTTTCCTTCCCTCAACCTCAACCTTTCTTCGATCTCCAGCTCTTGAGTCTCTCCGAGATGTTCCGCTCGTAGCCGATGTCGGTGGGCTCGTAGTAGCGCTTCCCCTTCAGATTGTCGGGAAGGTACTGCTCGCCTGGCACGAAGTGGCCCTCGAAGTCGTGGGCGTATTTGTAGTCTTTGCCGTATCCCATCTCCCTCATCATCTTCGTGGGAGCGTTGCGTATATGCTTCGGCGTGGGCAGCGCCCCGAGCTCGTTCACGTCGGCCAGCGCCCGCTTGTAGGACATGTATGCTGCGTTGCTCTTGGGGGCTGTGGCCAGATAAGTGGCGCACTGGGCGAGCGGGATCCAGCCCTCCGGCATTCCCACGAAGTCCAGCGACTGCATGCAGGAGATGGCGACCTGCACCGCGTGCGGGTCCGCGTTGCCCACGTCCTCGCTCGCGAAGATCACCATCCTGCGCGCCACGAAGAGAGGGTCCTCGCCGGCCTCGAGCATGCGGGCGAGATAATAGACTGCGGCGTCGGGGTCGCTCCCGCGCATGCTCTTGATGAAGGCGGAGATGACGTTGTAGTGCTCCTCGCCCTTCTTGTCGTAGAGCAG
>JAFGMW010000060.1 GCA_016927275.1 Pseudomonadota bacterium | reverse complement strand
CCGTGCCTGCCAGCTACGCGGATCGCCGGGGCGCAGATGCCGCAGCCGACGTCCAGCACCTCTCGGGCGGAGTCGAGCTGCGCCATCTCGGCAACGACGTCGGTGTGGTTGTCCAGGGCCTCCTGGAAGCTCTCGTCGCCGCGCCTGAAATAACCGAAGTGGAAGCTGTCGCCGTAGAATACGCGGGCGTCGTCCGTTATGAGGTCGAAGTAGGCGCCCACGCTCGAGTTGGTGCGCCGGCCGAGCGCCATCACCGGCAGCTGCATCTTGACTGCGGCCGCGAGCTTTCTCAGGCAGCCCTTCACTCCGGAGACCCTGTAGGTCTCCGTGAGAAAACCGCCGCTCGCGGCCAGTATCCGTTTCTTGCCCAGCATCGGCACCTCGCTTCAGGCGCGCGTTGTGCCGCTATTTGCGGGAGATGTAAAGAAAGAAGATCGAACTCCGCGGAAGGCCGCTCTCGCCTAAAGACGGATCCAGTGCCGGCTGTCCCCCCGAGCACATCGGCAAAAGGAAAAGTTCAGAAGAAATTCGGAGCATTTTGGAATCATCTTTAGAACCTTAATACCCGTCCTCGAACAGCTCGTCCGGCATATTGTCCGGCTCGAACAATGATAGCCCTTGCCCTGTTTGAAGGCATGCGCTAATCGTCGCATAAGGCTGAAACGATCGAACAGGAGACAAATGGGCCTGGAAACGAAATTCAGCAGCTCCTCGCGCATAGGCAGGCTCTGGGACTCGATGAAGCTCAACTCACTGGCTGCCGGCGCCGAATTCTCCCCTTGCCCTGTCAAACGAGCGATGTTATGCCTCGCGTCGCATAAGAGTGGAGGGATGAATGAAAAGTGCACCAAAAACAATGCCTTCTCTGTTTCTGCAGGATTTGAGCGCCCTCCTGAACAAGCCGGGATGGGGGATATGCCCTATCGGCACGAGCGGAAATGCCCTCTCTTATCCCCCGGGCAAAAACGCCAAGGCGACACCGCTTGAGCCCCTCGTCTCGATATCCGGCCAAAGGCAGTCGGTGAAGAAGACCGCGAGGGACAGATACGAGGGGGTGATCGGCGGCGTGCGCATGGAGGGCAGGGAGAGGCGGCAGACGCACGGCCTCATGAGCGCTGTGTACTCGATCGAAAAACTCCTGCGAACCAGGAGCGGGACCGCATTGGGCACAGCGGGGTCGGTCAGGAGCCTCGCAAGCCCTCACCACATGGTCAGGGTAAGCATCCTCGGAGACAAGAGCCTCGAGAGGATCGCGGTGATAGCGCGCGAGGACGATTCGGGGCATATCAGAAGGATGGTCGCGGAGTTCGCGATGGACTTTGCAATGACCTCGGAAATCGAGGCCGACAGAGACCAGGCCCGTGCCGCGGAGCTTGCCTTTCTGGCGGGGACGCTCTTCTCGGCGGGCAGGCCGAGCGAATGGAAAAGCCGTGCCGCCCTGACCTTCGACTTCTCCTCCCGCTTCTTCCTCATGAGCGGCAGGCCCGCGCTGTCGGCGGTCGCCGGCGAGATCGCCCTGTGGCTCGGAGGGCCCGCCGTTGAAAAGACGGGCAACAACAGCCACCCCACGGCGGAGGTCGTTGCCGGCGCGTGGAGCCAGGTGATGATATCGCCACACGTCACCGAGACCCAGTGGCGCATCGCGCTCCGCAGGGGGCTCAACGCGGCCCTGGTCGGAAGCATATGGTATCAGGCCAGGCACCTCTACTCGGCCAGCGCGGAGGCGACACCGAACAAACTCAGGGCCGCAAAGGACCACGTGCGCTCCGCCTGGGCCGAGGCGGTGGACGTGGTGGAGAGGGGCACGCCCTTTCCCATCACGAAGATCGAATCCAAGCTCGCCAGGGCGGTCGAGCTCATGAAGGACTCCAGGGACAGACTGGCGGTCGAAAAGCTTCTCCTCAAGGCCCGGAAGATCTCGGACAGAGACCGGCCTAAATCACCGGAGGCCGATTACCCTAAGTCCCAGACCTATTGACCAGGCGGATCGACCGGCTCAGCGCCCTTCACGAAATAGACCAAGAACTCACGGTTGCCCTTGGCGCCTGTTATCGGCGATTCCATCGCTGCGCGGAACTCCCATCCCAGCCCCCTGCCCGTGGCCTTCACCTTTTCCACTGCCAGCCCATGGGATGCGGGGTCCTTTACGATCCCGCCCTTCCCCACCAGCTCGCGGCCGACCTCGAACTGGGGCTTCACGAGGGCCACCACCTGCGCGCCCGGCGCGAGGAAGAGGTCGACCGCAGGCAAAACGAGCGCGAGCGATATGAAGGATACGTCGATGACCGCGACATCGATCGCCTCTGCGATCCTGCCTTTTTTCAGCGAGCGGATGTTCTGGCGGTCGAGCACCACCACCCTCTCGTCGCGCGCGACCCTCTGGTCGAGCTGGCCGTATCCCACGTCTATGGCGTAGACCTTCGCCGCTTTGGACTGAAGGAGCGCGTCGGTGAACCCGCCGGTGGAGGCGCCCACGTCCATGCAGACCCTGCCCGCAGGGTCGATCGCAAACCCCCTGAGCGCCGCCGCGAGCTTGACCCCGCCTCGGCCGACGTAGGGGTGGTCCTCGCCGCGCACCCTCACGCCGGCATCAGCCGGGACCTGCTGGCCCGGCTTCTCCACCGGAACGTCGCCGACCAGGACGCACCCGGCCATGACCAGCGCCTGAGCCCTCTGCCTCGTCGGCGCCAGCCCCCTCTCCACCAGCAGCCTGTCTATCCTCGTCTTGGCCATTACATTTCGTAACTCGTAACTCGTAACTCGT
>JAFGMW010000059.1 GCA_016927275.1 Pseudomonadota bacterium | reverse complement strand
GAGGAAGCGAATTGGATGTCTTCCTCTCGTCAGCCTCCAATTCGCGAAACCAGCCGATATTTTCCCTTCCTCATACACTCCGCTCAAAACGCCCCTTTGATGCAGCTGCGAAGAGGTCCTTCCCGCCCGGCAACAGCCAGAAGCGAAACGGTGCCGATTTGACGGACAGGGTCCGCGTGTCCTTCGCAGCGTGGCTCGAGGAGGCCGGATTCAGCAGCCCTATCATAAACCGGCCGACGAAAGCCCCCGACGAGACGGCGTATGAGTCGAGGAGGGATAGCGAGAAGGACACGCGGACCCTGTCCGTCCGCCGTGTTGGCAAGAGCAGATAAATTTTGTTCAGGATTTCAAGATCACGCCGCGGCCGGAGTGGCCGTCGATGCGGACCGCGATCGGCTCCCTGAGCCTGATGTGCCTTATGAAGTCGGTCTCGAGAGAGGGCCTCTGGGCCGCGAGCCACTTCCAGTCCACGAATCCCCCGCCCTTCGCCTCGTCGATGGAGAGGTAGCCGATGCGCGACGAGGTGATGTTGTGGAAGAAGTGGGTGCCCTGCGAGGGCTCCACGTCCATCTGCTCGGTCGCTATCTCCGCGATGACCCTGGCGTGGGAGATCTGGGCGTAGGCGACCGGTATGCCGAGCAGCGAGTTCGTCGTGCCCCACCTGCCGAATCCCAGGAGCACGTAGCTGTCCCCGCGCGCCACCATGTGCGCGTTGACCCTCCCTATGTGCTCGGCGATCTCCGCTGTGCGGGCGGGGTCGAACGCCTCGGGCTTCACGTAGACCACGTCCCTTATGTTCGTGAAGTTGCCGTGGCCCATGGCCTTGTCGGAGAACGCGAGGGACTCTTCCCTCGACACCTCGTCCACGCTCGCCTCGTCAGCCTCCTCGCCGGACACCAGCGGCCTCACCTGAAGGACCGACAGCGAAGGCCTTTCGCCCGCCGCCGGCAGGCTTGCCGCGAACTCCATCTCCACGGGGCATCCCATCCCCTCCGCGCCGATCTCGAGCATCTCGGTCAGAAGCTCCGCGAGAGGAAATTCGCCCCCCTCGAGCAGCCTCCTGAAGGTGACCACGCGAGTCCCCGGCCTCGAGGTCCCGTCGTAGATGATGTCGTCCTCGCTCGAGTAGGTGCCGCCGAGGCCCGCCAGAAGCCCGTGCTCCTCCGCCTTGGAGAGGTCGAGCTCCGCCAGGGTCACGTCCTCGTCGGTGAAGAGCTGCGGCTCCGAGTTGGAGAGGTCGATTGCGTGGAATGAGCGCTGCGAGCGGAGCAGGGTGTCCCTGGGCCTGGTCATCTGCGGGAGTATGCTCGGGTACTTCGGGCAGAAGCGCAGGACCCTCTCGCCCCGCACCGCCATTGTCCCGAGGCCGAGAACCAGCTGCGCGATGCCGTCCTCCGGCTTCAGGTATCCAACAGGGAAGAAGTTGTAGGACTGGGCCACCCCGGCGACGTCGGGGTAGAAGCTCTCTCCGTGGCGGCGGCCGACTATGCTCTGGACGATGACCGCCATCTTCTCGCTCTCCACCGCTATGCCGTTGGCCTCCATGTAGGCCTTCGGGTCGGCGAAGAACGTGGAGGCGTAGACGAGCTTCACAGCGGCCAGAAACTGCGCGAGCCTTCGGTCGAAGTCGGGGTGGTTGTTCGGCAGCAGGTAGGTGGAGTAGAGCCCGGCGAACGGCTGCGAGAGGGAGTCCTCCGACAGAGAGGAGGATCGCACAGCCAGAGGCCCCTCGCTTCTCTTCACGAAGGCGGCGATCTCGCCGACCACTTTGGAATCCAGCTCCGCCTCCAGGAACGCGCGGGCTGTCGCCGCGTCGTCCTCGGAGTCGACCGCCACCCTGTAGAGCCTGTTCGCCTCGAGGAAGCGGTCGAAGACGTCGGTGCCGATGGCCACAGTCTGCGGCACCACGACGCTGTGGCCGCGGAAGCGGCCGGCCACCTCCGGGCTCTGCACGAGCTTGCTGAGGAACCCTATGCCTCGCCCCTTGCCGCCGATCGAGCCGGTGCCGAAGCGCATGAAGACCATGGAGAGGTCGAGGTTCCGCTCCGAGAAGCGCGCTATGTTGAGCCAGCGCTTGGAGAGCCTCGCCTCCCTGATCTTCTCGAGCAGGTTTCGCTTGAGGTCCGCGACGCTCTTGAAGTCGGAGAGCTTTACCGGCTTTATCCTGGAGGCCAGCGCGAACTCGCCGCGCGCGAAGAACCAGTTGGAGAAGTGGTTGCGCCTGCTGTGGTACGCCACCGTCTCGTCCGGGACCTGCTCGAGCAGCCGCTCCAACTCCCACATGTTGGCCGCGCGCGCCACCTCGCCGCCCTCCGGGTTCCTGAAGACGAAGTCCCCGAAGCCGAAGTAGTTCTTGATGAAGCGGCGCAGCTCAGTGAGCAGGTGCGGCGAGTTCTTGTCCACGTAGGAGGCGCCCAGCGACTCTGCCCTCGGGGCGTTGCCGGCCTCCCTGGACTGCAGGAGCACCGGGGTGTCGGGGTTGAAACCCTTCACCGCCTCGGCGAAGGCGAAGCCGGCCTCCGCATCGAGCTTTCCGCCGCGCGGGAACGAGACGTCGCTGATGACGCCGAGGAGGTTGTCGCGGTACTTCTCGAAGAGGAGCGTCGCCTCCTCGTAGGTGTTGGCCATGAGGATCTTGGGGCGCCTGCGCATCATGCGCAGCTTCTCGTCGGCCGTGGCCCCCTCGAACACCAGGGAGCGCGTCTGCTCCATGATCTCGGTGTAGATGAGGGGCAGGTAGTCGCTGTAGAAGTGCGGCGAGTCCTCGACCAGTATGATGGCGCGCACCTGTTCCTTGAGGCAGTCGTGCTCCGCGTTCACCGCGTCCTCGAGGCACTTTATGATCGCGAGGAAGATGCGGGTGTCGCCGTGCCAGTAGAAGACCTTGTCGACGGCCGTGGAGGGCTGCCGCTTCTTCGGCCTTCCGCCGTTGCCCATCTCCGGGGTGAGCAGCACTATGGGGAGGTCGGGCCTCAGCTCCTTCATGCGGGCGGCCATGTCGTAGGCGCTCTTTCCCTTGCCCACCCTCTGCCCGGTGATGACGAGGTCGAAGTCGTGCTCCTCCACCGCGGCGATGGCCTCCTCGGCGGTGGCCGCGTGCGTTATGGAGGGCGCGCTTGTCAGGTGCAGGATCGTGTACTCGTCCGATATCCGGTCCGCGAGCAGACCCTCCTCCTCTATGATGTAGAGGTCGTAGGGGCTCGATACGAAGAGCACGTCGCTGATCCGCTTTGACATGAGCCTGGTGGGCTCGATCCCGTGGAGAGACATGGGCGGATATTAAGCAGATCGCGGGGCGGAGGGCAACAGCCGCCCTCCATCATTTGGGTTGCGGGCTCCTGCGGCGTGTGTTTTTATCGGTGCCTCGATAAGGAGGGGAGGATGGAGAGGCTGAAACTCGACAGGTCAAAGAAGCTCTGGGACGAGGCGCAGGATCTGGTCCCCGGAGGGGTCCTGGGGATCAGAAGGCCGTATAACTTCGTGCCGGGCGAGTACCCCTATTTTTTGAGCGAGGGCAGGGGGGGGAGGGTCTGGGACCCGGACGGCAACGAGTACATCGATCTGCTCTGCGCCTACGGTCCGATAATCCTGGGCCATCGCGAGGCGGAGATCGACGAGGCGGTTGCCGAGCAGGCGAAGAAGGGGTTCTGCTTCAACCTCTGCCAGCCGCTTCAGAACGAGCTCTTCAAAAAGCTCAGGAAGCTCATCCCCTGCTTCGAGCAGGGCTTCACCGTGAAGACCGGGTCCGACGCCACCACCGCGGCGGTGAGGCTCGCCCGCGGGTTCACCGGCCGGGACAAGATCGTGCGCTGCGGCTATCACGGCTGGCACGACTGGTGCGTGGAGGTCCACGGCGGCGTCCCGGCCAAGGTCCTCGAGGACACCCTGGAGTTCCACTATAATGATATCGAGTCGCTGGACGCGGTGCTGGCCGCAAACCGCGGGCAGATCGCAGGCATCATCGTCACCCCGGTCGGCCACCCGCTCGCGAAGCCCGTTGAGGCGCCGAAGCCCGGCTTCCTCGAGGGGGTTCGAAGGCTCGCCGACCGGCACAAGGTGGTGCTCATATTCGACGAGGTGCGCACCGGCTTCCGGGTGGCGCTGGGAGGGGCGCAGGAGCGCTACGGCGTGACCCCGGATCTGGCCCTCTTCGGCAAGGCCATGGGCAACGGCTATCCGATCGGCGTCGTCGTCGGCCGCCGCGACATCATGAAGCCCCTTGCCGACAACCAGGTCTTCGTCTCCTCCACCTTCTTCCCCAACAGCCTCGAGATGGTCGCGGCGCTTGCGACCATAGAGATACTGGAGCGCGAAAAGGTGTGCGACAGGATATGGGAGCGCGGCACCAAGTTTCTTGCCGACGTGAAGGAGATAGTGGACTCCTCCGGCGTGGCCGCGGAGCTCTCCGGCATCCCGCCCATGCCCTACATCACCTTCAGGGCCGACCCTGAGAAGAAGTACAAGGAGCGCAGAAAGATCTTCTTCACCGAGGCGATCCGCCGCGGCCTCTTCATGCAGCCGTACCATCATTCGTACATCATGCACCGCCACACCGACGAGGACCTGAACGAGGCGAAGGGGATAATCAAGGAATCGCTGGCCGAGGTGGCAAGGCAAATGCCTTAGAGAAGGACAGGGCCGATGCCGGGGGGATCGGGGTTGCCCGATTGACAGATTGCCGGCACGGAGCTGCTTTGCGCCGTCAGCGTATGGCGCTACCGGGAGGCCACCGATTTCCTGAGGTTCTCCGCAGCCAGCGACAGGGCGTCGCAGAGTGCGCGCTGCTGATCGGTCAGCGGATTCGCATTGATCTTTCCGAGGATCTCCTGCGTCGATCTGAGGTTGGCCTTCACGAACTCCGCATCCGCCGGCTTGAGCCGCAGCCTCTTGCGCTCCATCGAGAATCGCGCGGACGGTTCCGCGCGCCTCGTAGCCGCGTTGTAGTAGAATGCGGCCTTCACGAGCTGGCCGAGCGCGCTGCGCATCTCGCGCTGTCTCCCCATCGGCTCGGTCGGCATGTTGAGGGCGTTCATCGCCCCTATCACCATCCCGTCGCCGCCCTTAACGGGCGCGAGCATCCCGAGGAGGACGAGGGCGCCGTGGTCCGCAGTCCCCTGCCCGCCGGCGAGATATGCCTGGAAGGATTCGGCGGTCGCGGCGCGGTACTCGTCGATCACTGTGCTTTTGGGGTCCGCCCTGGCATCCGCGGCCGCGGCCCTGCAGGCGGTGGCGAAGAGTGGGGCGAACGCACCCACCTCGTTTCGCATGGCCGCTGGAACGCCCTCAGGGCTCTTCATCCACCTCTCGAACCATGGCGGCCGGTCCCGGGTCGTTTCAGGCCAGAGGGAGCGAAGGGTGAGGTAAGCCTCGTCGCTCAAATCCGTGTATTCGTCAGGCGTTCGGCGCGGGGCGCACTCGTCCCCCTCGATCGCCTCCTTCACGCGGTCGCAGCCGATTATGAGCGGCAGCGCCACTGCGGCGAGGATTATGAGGGGGATGATGGGCATATCTTATGCGACGCTTAGCACAGGGGAGAGCGATTGGCCAGCCATGAATTGAACACTGAGAGGGGGCATCGCCGCATATTCCAAGCTACTGAAATTATTGTGATTAAGTGCGCCTATGCATTGAACAGGATCGCGACCCCCAGCACCGCGACCACGGCGCCGACGGTGGCCTTCCACGAGACCCGCTCCTTGTGCACCACCATCACCATGGGGAGTATCACGACGGGCATCGTGGCGATGAGCGTGGCCGCGACTCCCGCGGGCAGGAGCTTGAGCGCGGTGAGCGAGAGCCAGATCCCGATGAACGGACCCGCGACCGCGCCGCCTAATGTCTGGAGCATCGCCTTTTTGTGCCTGAAGTCCGCGATCACCTTCGCGGTCTGGCCTGTCGCCATTCCGATGGCGAAAAATCCCACGAGCGCCGCGGATACCCGGATGAAGGTCGCGGACAGGGGGTCTATCGCGCCGACGCCGGTGATCGCCGGCTTGGCGATAACAAACCCCACCGCCTGGCAGCAGGCCGCGAGCGCTGCGAAGGCAAGGCCGCGCACGTGGTGGCGCGACCTCGATATCCTGCCCTGTCCCTTCTCCTCCCAGAGGACCCACAGGGTGCCCGCGATCGTCACGGTCATCCCGAGCCACGCCCTCTCCGAGAGGCGCTCTCCGAGAAAACCCCTCGCCAGGAACGCGGTGACGAAGGGATTGATATTGAAGATGAGCAGCCCGAGCCTGGGGCCGATATCCACGTATGAATTGAAGAGAAATATGTCGCCGAGCACGACGCCGACGAGGCCGCTTGCAACGAGGGTGCCGGCCTGCGACCTGGTAGCGTCGGGGACGAGGCTGCCGAACAAGATCGCGTGCGCGGCTGCGATAAGGAGCGTGCCGAAGAGCGTGCGGTAGTGGTTCATGGACATCACGCCCACGCGCTTGGACGCCGCCGTGAAGAAGAGGGCGCAGCCCGACCAGCTGATTGCCGTGGAGAGACCGACTATGACCCCGAGCAGGCTCATGGGCCGGCATGCTTAGCACAAATTGCTTCACTGCAAAGAAAAAAGAGAGCGCTTGTCGGGGCGCGTTTTTTCTGCGATCCATGTCGCATGATAAAAAAGAAGGGGGAGGACAGGCTGCTCGGCGTGCACTGCTCGATAGCGGGCGGGGTGGAGAACGCGGCGCTGGCGGGGGGTGCGCTCGGCTGCACCGCGATCCAGCTCTTCACCGGGTCCAACAAGCAGTGGAGCGCCCCGCCGATCGATGCGGCCCATGCCGAGGCGTTCAGGCGGGCGATGAAGGAGCAGGGGATAAAGACAGCGGTCGCGCACGCCTGCTACCTCATAAACCTCGCGGCCCCGGACCGCGCGATTTACTCCAAATCGATCAGGGCGATGACGGCCGAGATCGAGCGCGCCCATCTCCTCGGCATCCCGTGGGTGATCGTCCACCCCGGCTCGCACAAGGGCAAGGGGCTCGAGTGGGGGATCGAGAGGATAGCCGACGCTGCGAACCGCGCATTCGCCGACACGGACCGGCTCTCGGCAGGGATCGCGCTCGAGACGACCGCGGGCCAGGGGGCATCCATCGGCGGCCGCTTCGAGGAGCTGGCCGCGATAATCGACAAAATCGATGACAAGGGGAGGGCGGCTGTCTGCTTCGACACATGCCACGCCTTTGCCGCAGGTTACGAACTCCGCACGAAGAGGGGATACGATGAGACGTGGCGCCTGTTCGATTCGGCGGTCGGGATGAAGAGGCTGGTGGCGATGCACCTCAACGACAGCAAGGGGAAGTTGGGCAGCCGCGTGGACCGCCACACCCACGTGGGCGAGGGCGAGATCGGGCTGGCCGGATTCCGCCTCATCATGAACGACCCGAGGCTCGCCCGGGTGCCCATGCTCCTGGAAACGCCCAAGGGCGACGATGCGGAGGGGAACGACGACAGGAATCTCTGGTCTCTGAGGAGGTTGATCTCGAGCCGGTCCGGGATCAGCGCGCGTCGGCGATCATGATGGGGCCGTAGACGTCCTGCAGCTCCGAGATGAGCAGGGCGTCGAACCGGCAGTGGACGTCGCCGGCTTGGAAATCGGGGTTCATGATGTCGGCCGGGCCGTCGGTGTGGACAAAGCCCAGCACGTGTCCCAGCTCGTGGAGGGCGGTGGTCTTCACGTCTTTCTTCATGACCTTGCTCCTGCAGATCTCTTTCCCGTCTTCGCACGAGAGCGTGTCGAAGCTGTCGGGATCGCCGAAGAAGACGATGTCGGACTCCACGATCACGTCTTTGTTCACCGTCGTGGTGCGCGCCTCGCCGAAATAACCCTTGGGGCTCGGATTCTCGTCCCAGTAGATGCCGTTCAGCCCGTCGCGCCCCTGCGCGTCGTCGGGCGTCTCGCCCGCGTACTCGAATATCGGGATGCCGGCCTCGTCGTTCCACATCTCCATCGCCTCTACGATCGCGGGCCTGAATCTCTCCGGCACGGAATTGCTGATGTAGATCGCGACCGGCAGCTCGCTCCATCCCCTCTTGAGGACCATGTTCTTGGCGAGCCGGATCGAAGTCTCCTCCGCGTGGCCTGGGCCGGCCGAGTTGCAGCCGCAGACTGAAAGGAAAAGGGCCGCTGCGGTCAAGAACGCGAGATATCCTGATTTCCGTCTCATCTGTCCCCCTCTGTATGCTTACTTTATAAGCAAGAAGCGGGCCAATTTAATACATTGATATCATTGGATATTTTCAGGAAGCAGGGGCAGGATCCGGGGACTTTCTTCCCCTCGCCGAGTCCCGTGTCCTCAGCCCCGGGCATGCCGGATTTCGATCCCGTGTCCCGCCTGACGAACAGGGGGTCCACACGATGGAACAGGCGCCCGTGATGCTGATCGTACAAAAGCCTGTATTTCAGGCCTGCCCGATCTGGCACGTGGTTTGCTTGCCTGGTTGGCATGGATCTCCCCTGCAGGTTCGGCCGCTACAGGCTGGTCGAGAAGATCGCCAGCGGCGGCACCGCCGAGATATACAGGGCGCAGCTCGAGGCGGGCGACGGCTTCTCCAAGACGGTCGCCATAAAGCGGCTCCTCCCTTCCTGGTTTGAGAACGGCGAGCTTGCGAGGATGCTCAAGGACGAGGCGAGGGTGCTGTGCCTGCTGCCGCACCAGTCGATCGTGCAGGTGCAGGAGCTGGGCTCCGAGGGCGGCTCGCCCTTCATCGCCATGGAGTTCGTGCACGGCATCGACTGCGCGCGCCTCATAGGCAGGCTCGTCCGCGACCGCTCCCCCATGCCGCCCGGGCACGCCCTCTATGTGGCGGAGCAGGTCCTCATGGCGCTCGACTTCGCGCACCGCTGCGCCGACGCGGACGGCAGGCCGCTGGGGATCGTTCACCGCGACGTGTCGCCCTCCAATATCCTGCTGTCGTGGAGCGGCGAGGTGAAGGTGACCGACTTCGGCATAGCCAAGGGCCTTCACCGCACCGAGCGCACCGACGCGGGCCAGATCAGGGGCAAGTACTCCTACATGTCGCCCGAGCAGGCGCGCGGGGAGCCCATCGACGCGCGCAGCGACCTCTTCGCCGCGGGGATAGTGCTCTTCGAGATGCTGGCAGGACGAAGGCTGTTCTCAAACAGGTGCGAGTACGAGACGCTGCAGGGGGTGGCGAGGGCCGAGTTCGACCTCTCAGCGATCGACGGCCTCCCGCCGGAGCTGCGCGCGCTCATCACGCTCGCCCTGGCAAAGGCCCCCGAAGGGAGATACCAGAGCGCGGGCGAGATGCTCGCCGCTGTCCGCGCCGCCTCGCGCGCCCTGGGCGAGATCGGGTCGAGCCTCGACCTCGCCGCGTACCTGGCGGAGCTCTTCCCCGAGGAGATAGCGCGCGAGCGGAGCCGGTCCACGTTCAGGCAGGAGGGCGAGCCCACGCGCAGGATCGATTCGATCGCCCCGCATGTGGTGAATTTTCGCTGGAACGCCCCCGGCTGCGCGTGGAGGGCGGTGGCGATGGTGGCCCTGCTCGCGGCGACGACCGCCTTTGCGCCCATGCCGCGCGCGATGGACGCCGCGGCGGGCGAAGCAGGCGCGGCGACAGGACCGCTGCCCGCGGTGAGCGGACAGGCGTCATCGCCCCCCCCTGTAGAGGGCATGGTGGCCATAGACAGCGTGCCGTCCGGCGCCGCAGGGAGGCTCATGATCGACGGCGCCTGGCAGCCGATCAGAACCCCGTTCACCGCGGGGGGCATAGACATCTCAAACGGCGTGAGCGGCAGGGTGGAGCTCTCGCTCGACGGCCACGAGCCGGTGTCGGAGGGGTTCTTCATCGGGCCCGAGTCCGCGGCCTTCGTGAAGAGCTTCAGGCTCAGACGCTCCTCCAGGGCGACGATCTCCGTATCGGCCCGGCCCTGGGGCCTGGTCACCGTCCCTGGGTACGCGAAGAGGCGCGAGGCGCCCCTGGCCTCGCTCCCGGTTAGCCCGGGCGAGCACACGGTCGAGGTCTTCCATCCGCCCACCGGCCGCTCCCTGAAGGGGAGGGTTTCGCTCGCGTCCGGCGCCTCGGCCAGGTGCAGGGCAATCTTCGACGAAAGGGCCTCCATCGTCTGCCGCTAGGTGCAGCGTTTTCGGCAGGGGTGCAGCGAATCGCAGCACCCCCCTCGATCCGATTTTTCGATAACACCCCTTAACCCCCGTTTTGATGGACCGTTCAATTGGCATGGTTCGTGCTCTGCAGCGTGGGCATGAACAGAAAAATCGCAATCTGCGCCCTCATCCTCGTCGCTTTCCCGCTCTCGGTTTCGCCCGCGGTCCAAAGGCCGGGGATCGAATGGGCCTCGGGCGCGGAGGGCATCTCCCGCTCCCTCTCGCTCGACGGGGTGGCGGGGTTCGTCGAGGGGCGCGCGCGAGAGGGGCTGAGGAGTGCGATCTCGAAAGAGGGGACCGACTGGATATGCGACGCGCTCGCCCGCGCGATGAATGAGAGCGGAGGAGGAGGGCTCAAATTCGATCTCGCGGGGCTCTTCAGGCAGGACGCACAGCTCGTTGCCGCGGTCCGGGCCGACATCAGGGAGCGCATCAGGGAGCGACTTCCCGCCGAGGTGCGAAGGGTCGTCGAGCAGGACCTCCTGGGCGGCGCTCTGGGCGCGGAGGGGGGAAGGCAGGCGCGCGAGATCGCGGACAGGGTGGCCTGGGAGTTCGACACCAGCCTCAACGAACGGATCGAGGGGGAGGCCGCCCGCCTCTACGACTCCGCCGTCGCCCTCTTGAAGAGGGAGATGGCGGAGAGGGGGATCGCCGCCTTCGTCGACGTGACCGACGCCAGGGGCTCGATACGCCGCGCGTTCGAGGCGGGCAACCTCGCGGAGATCGCGGCCGCAAACCTCGCCGGGATCGTCGGCGAGGGGACCGTGCGCGGGATACGCTCCCGGATGGACGACGCCCTCTCGGGCGCGCTCCCGCCCGAGGCGATGGAGGCGCTGCGAAGAGGCCCGGAGGAGTTCGAACGCTACGCGCGAAGGGCGAGGGAGCTGATGCCCGGCAGCGCGCTCGAGTCTCTCAGGGATTCCACACTCAACAGGCCCGTCATAAAGCTGCCGACCGCCGCCTACGCCTCGATGCTGGCCGCCGCAGCGGCCGGCCACTACGCCCGCGCCTACGACGGGCTGTTCGTCGATCCGTACGAGCTCAAGCGCGCGGCGGAGGTGACGCGCGTTATGATCTGGCAACTGGAGAACAAGGAGAGCATAAACCTCACGCTCATCCAGCTCGGATCCATGGCGCGCGAGCTCGCGGGCGCGCTCGGCATGGGCGTGGCGTTCGACGGGGCGATGGCGAAGATCAAGGCGCCGCTCGACCGGATACAGGGCGCCGCGGACCGCATCGACTCGATGCTCGGAAAGCCGCTCGACGCGGCGCAGGCGGAGCTGCGAAAGCTCGCGAAACAGGCGGAGTCGGAGCTCCTGGCCCTGCAGTCCATCCTCACCTCCCCCGTGCGCGAGGCGTACGCGGAGATGGAGCGCGCGCTCAGGGCTGCGGGCGAGGCCCTCGCCGGGAAGGTCCCCGGTTCGCTGGGCGGGCTGCCTGCCGATTTCGGTGAGTTGAGGGAGAGGCTAGGCCTTCCGGAGGAGCTCCTCGGCGAGTTCGGCAGGTGGCGCCCCTCGGACTCGATGGGTGAGGCGATCGACAAGGTGAAGTCCGACCTCGCCGATCTCAACGACCGCGCGAGCGGGCTTATCTCGCAGGGCGCCGCCGGGGCGCTCGAGGCGGCGCACCTCATAGGCCCCGCCGCTGCGATCCTCGGCGTCGAGCGGATACCCGCGCATGGGGTCTCGGAGAGCCCTGCGCTGGACCCGGTCCTTCTGCACAACGGGGAGTACGTGCAGGAGGTTGCCGACATGGTGATCCCGGGCCGCGGCCTCGACTTCCGCTTCACGCGGATCTACCGCGGCCGCTCCGACTTCAAGGGCGAGCTCGGATGGCGCTGGACGCACTCGCTCGCGGAGAGGCTTTTGCCATGGAGTGACAATGGGTCGGAGGGGTTCACGCACATCGACGAGCGCGGCAGGAAATATTTCTACAGGCGGGCGGCGGACGGTTTCGTCTCGCCGGCAGGGGTGAGCTCGCGCCTCACGCGAATGGGCGATAGCGGCCATGCGATCGCCGGGCCGGAGGGGCTGCGCACGGAGTTCGACTCGCTGGGAAGGCCTGCCGCCAAGTGCGACAGGCACCGAAACTGCCTCGCGTACGAGTACGGCAGGGACGGGCTCCTCTGTGCTGTCGTCGACCCGTACGGCAGGAGGGTCGAGTTCAAGAGGGGCGAGGGCGGGCTCATAAGGGAGGTCGTCGATTTCGCGGGACGCAGGGTGCGCTACGAGCACAACGAGCACGACGAGCTCACAGGGGTGCGCTCGCCGGCTGTCCACGGTTTCCCCGGGGGGAAGCTGACCGCGTACCGCTACGAGAGGCCCGGCGCAAAGCTGGCGCGCTCGCACAGGATCGCCATGGTCATGGACCCGAAGGGCGAGGTCTTTCTGAGGAACAGGTACGACGCGGAGGGGAGGGTCGCGGCTCAGCGCTTCGGAGCCTCCCCGTGGATGCGGGTGCAGTATGCGAAGGGATCGGGGGACGCGGCCTTTCGCGCGTGGGTGAGGGGCGCCCTCGGCGAGGTCACGCTGTACGAGCACGATGCGGAGGGGCGCCTCCTGAGGAGATGGGCCTGGGACGGGACGGGGTATCGCATCCTCGAATACCACGGCTACGACGCGGGCGGCATGCCGTCATACTCGTGCGCGCCCTCGGGCAGGTGCGTGCAGCGATTCTACGATGGGCGGGGAGGGCTCGTTCGGATCCTCGAGCGGCCGGCCGGGGGAGGCCCCCCTCGCGCGACTGCCGTCAAGAGGGAGCCGCGGTTCGGAAGGCCCGCGCTCGTCAGCTATCCGTCGGGCGAGGAGATCAGGATCGACTATTCGGAGCGGCCGCCGCACGACCCCGCGACGATCCACGCGAGGCATTCGCCCTCGGGGGAGTGGGCGAAGATCGCCTCGTATTCGTTCGACCGAAGGGGGCTGCTGCTCGAGGAGGCGGACTCGCGCGGGGTCGTCGTCTCATACGAGTATTACCCCGAGGGCGACCCCGACGGCGACGGGGCTGCCGTGGAGTCGGGCGCACGATCTGTGGTCGCCGGCGACGACGGCTCGGGCGGAGGATACCTCAAGGCGACGGTGCTGGACGCGCGGGATGCGGAGGGGAGGATGGCGTCGGGCCCGCCGCTTCGCGAGAGGCGCTCTTTCTCCTACGACCCGGTCGGGAACGTCACCGCTGTCGCGGGCCCGGACGGGGCCTCGGTGCGGATGGTCGTCAACGCGCTCAACGAGGTGGTCAAGGAGGAGCGCGACGGGGGCTGGCCCGTCTATTACCTCTACGACGCCAACGACAACCTCTCAGGCGTCGAGATCAAGAGGCCGCGCGCGCCGATCAGGCACTCGATCGGGCACGACCTGCTCGACCGGGTCTCGCGCGTGGACCTTCAGGTCTCGAACAGGGCCAGGGCCGTCACCCTGTATTCATACGACGCGGCGGGCAGGCTCGCTGCAGCGACGTATCCCGAGGGGAACCGGGCGCTCTACGAGTACGACCGGGAGGGAAGGCTTTCCTGCGTCGTCGCGGGCGCCGGATCGGAAGACGAGTCGCGCGACTGCGTGAAACGCGATGCGGACGGCAACGTGGTCTCGCGCGTCGACGGCAGCGGCGCCGAGACCCGATACGAGCTCAACGGCTTCGGCGAGCCGATCGCCGTGATCGACCCGCTCGGAAACAGGACCGAGTATGCGCGCGACCGTGCCGGCCGGGTGGAGGCGATCCTCCGAAAAGACGCGGCGGGGGGCCTCCTGGCCGAGGAGAGGATCGATCATGCGGGCGGGCGTGCGGTCGCGAGGTCGCAGCGCCTCTGGCGCGACGATCCTGCCCGTTCGCGGTGGGTGCGCTCCGAATGGAGCAGCGGCGTCGACGGCAGGTTGCTCTCCGCGACCGATCCGATGGGGAATCGCACCGCGTTCGAGTACGACGGCGCGGGGAGGCTCGTGGCGACCTCACTGCCGGGCGGGGTCCGCGATCTGATCGCGCGCGACCCGGCGGGGAGGGTGGCAAGGAGATGGATCGAGAGGGACGGCGCAAGATATGGGGCGGCGGAGCAGGCGTTCGACCGGGCCGGCCGGCTGATCTCGCGGCGCGAGGGGACCGCCGTGGCGACGCGCCTCGCGCGCGACGGAATGGGGCTGGTCTCCTCGATGGTGGACCCGGCCGGCGTGAGGACCCGGTTCGAGTACGACGACCTGGGCAGGCCCGTGTCGATCGCGAGGAATGGGGGCGACGCCACGGCCGCGGTGAAATTCGAATGGGACCGAAACGGGAGGCTCGCGGCGCTCGTCGACCCGAACGGGATGAGGACCGCCTTCGCCTACGACTCCCTGGACAGGCTCGCGCTGGAGAAATTCGCCGACGGCTCGGAGCGGCGCACTCGATACGACCGCGCGGGCCGCGTGACGGAGGTCGTGGGCAGAGGCGGGCTCGCGATGCGGATGGAGTACGACGCGGCCGGAAGGCTCACCGGCAGGGCCGCGGGCGATGGGAAAAGATCGACGGCGCAGCGTTTTGAGCGGGACGGGCTGGGAAGGGTGACGCTGGCCGTGGACGCAAACGGGCCCGGCGACTGGGACGATGTGGCGACGAGGTTCGTCTACGACTCGCTCTCGAGGCCGGTCGCCGAGGCGCAGGGAGAGAAATGGATCTCGCGCGTGTTCGACGACGCGGGCAGGAGGGTCGCACTCTCCCTTCCGGGCGGCGAGTCCATATACTACGCCTACGGAGCGGAGGGCCTGGCGGCCTCGATCATAGGCCGCCGCGGCAAGGTGGCATCGATCGAGCGCGACCCCCTCGGCAACGCGGTGCGAGCGGAGATGGCGGACGGCCTCTCGCTGCACGTGGAGCGCGACCCGTGGGGCAGGGAGCTCTCCCGCCGGTATCTGCAGCGCGGTTTCGATATCGCTTCGTGGAGCTACGGCCGCGACGGCGCGGGCCGGATCTCTTCGATGAAGGACTCCCTCTCCGGGAAATCGGTGAGCTACGAACGGGACGGGCTCGGCAGGCTCGCCTCCGCGACCGAGTCCCCCCCCGGCCCTGCGGATTCCCGGGGCGCGTCGCACAGGTACGGGTACGACCCCGCGGGCAACCTCCTCTTCGCGGAGGGTCCGCAGGGGGCGCGGCGCATGGAGAACGACGCGCTCGGCCGTCCGGTGAGGATCCTGCCGGCATCGGGGGAGCCGGTCGAGATCGGCTACGATGCAGAGGGCAGGCTCGCGCGGATGGGGGCGCGCTCTTTTGCCTACGACCCGTTCGGCAGGCTCTCCGAGGCGATCACCGAACACGGCATCTCACACCGCAGGCGATACGACGCGTTCGACCGCATGGCGATGAGCGGCGGCGAGGGGGACGCCTACGACCGCTTCCTCTGGGACCGCTGGGACCTCGCCTCCTTCGCCCCGGCCGAAGGGCCGGCCGTCGCCTTCGCGCACCAGGGCGAACTGATGCCGCCGATCGCCTATCTCCACGGCGGAAACGCGTCCTATATGATGAGCGACGCCGTGGGCTCGGTGCGCGCCGTACAGGGCGCGGAGGGGTTCGGCCAGCGCTGCGACTTCGAGCCGTACGGAGAGGCGCTCGGAGGTGAGTCGTGCCAAAACCGCAGGCACCCGTTCGGCTTCGCAGGGCAGCTGAGCGAGCTCGGCGACGGGCTCGTCTACATGAGATACAGGCACTACGTGCCGGGCCTCGTCCGCTTCGCCACGCCCGATCCTCTCGGGTACAAGGTCCCTCTCTATGCCGATGCGGGGCCGGCGTTCGGGCCCGCGATCTCGTATCACGAAGGGCAGGGGCAGTCCTCGCGGGCCGCGATTTCCAACCGCCCCCTTTCGGTCTCGACGGGGTTCGCCCCCTATCCGTTCGGCAGGGTGTTCGAGGGGGCGGGGAAGGCGCCGCCGCAGGGCGAGCCCAATCTCTACATCTACGCGGCGGCGGACCCGCTCTCCTTCCGGGACCCGTGGGGGCTGGCGAGCCTCTTTTTGGATCGCGCCGGGGAGAGGATGATGCTCTTCGACGGCGACGGCTACCTCGTGACCGCCTACAGCGCGGCCAACCGCACGGTGAGCCCCGCCGCCGACCCGATGATCGTGGGCGGCAACGGGCCCGCGCCGCAGGGGGAGTTCGCGGTGGGAGTCCCCGAGTTCTATTCGGTCCGATACCGCGACGATTTCTACCGCCGCTTCGGGCTGTGGGAGCCCGAAGCGGGCGAGAGCGCGGTCACGGGCGGCGGCTGGGCCGGGGTGCAGAGGCCGGGCTACAACGTCTCGCAGGGTCTCATCCGTTTCCGGGTCGGCTCGCCGGGCGACGGCGCGAACGGGGTCGCGTGGCGGCGCGAGCTGTTCATACACGGCGGACGCGACAACCGCCACACCGCCCGGACGTTCGGCTGCATACGCGCTCGGGACGACGAGCTGGAGACGCTCGCGGCAAACTTCATCGCCTTCCAGAGGCAGGGCGACCCGATCGACACCCTCTACGTGGAGTGATGCGGCCGTTTTTTCTGTGGTCAAGCGCAGGCCGTTGTTATATCCCTTCGATCCGAAAAGGGGGCGGCCCATGGAACCACTCATCATCACCGCGGCGATAACCGGCGCGGAGACGACGCGGGAGATGAACCCGAACCTGCCCCTCACGCCGGAGGAACAGGCGCGCGATGCGGCCGGGTGCGCCAAGGCGGGCGCGTCGGTCATCCACCTGCACGTGCGCGACGACAAGGGGAACGCCACGCAGTCGCTCGACCGGTTCCGCGCCTCGATCGAGGCGATAAGGGCCGCGTGCCCCGGGGGCACGATAGTGCAGATCTCCACCGGCGGCGCGGTCGGCGAGCCGATGGAGAGGCGCATGGCCCCGATAGTCGAGCTCAAGCCCGAGATGGCCTCCCTCAACATCGCCTCGATGAACTTCGGGGACGACATCTTTCTGAATCACCCGAAAGAGGTGCGCGCGCTGGCCGAGAGGATGCGGGAGCTCCGGGTGGTGCCGGAGATCGAGGTCTACGACGCCGGAGACGTTGAGGCCGCGCGCCGGCTCCTGAAGAAGGGGGTGCTCGCCAAGCCCGTGCATTACCAGTTCGTGCTCGGCGTGGACGGCGGCCTCTCGGGGGAGCTCGCGAACCTCGCCTTCATGCGGGGGCTCATAGACCCGGGCGACACGTGGGCGGTGGCGGGCATCGGCCGCTTTGAAACGCCTTGCGCGGTCGCCGCAATCGCGTACGGAGGCCACGTGCGCGTGGGATTCGAGGACAACGTCTACTACCACAAGGGCGTGCTCGCCAGATCAAACGCGCAGCTGGTCGAGCGCGTGGCGCGCATCGCGGCCGAGGTGGGAAGGCCGGTGGCCACGCCGGCCGAGGCGCGCAGGATACTGGGCATCGAATAGCCTCTTTCCACCCCTGTTATCACCGCTTTGCCCGCCTTTCTCGCTTTGCTTGCCCTGCTTGCACAAGCGTTGCCTGTTTTAGATGGACACCCACCCCTTTTTCCGCTAGAAGCCCCTCAATTCAAAGGCCATCGGGAGCCTGATGAAACGTCCTCTCATCTCTTCAATTCTCTTTATCTTTTTGCTTGCGTCGTGCGCCCAGGGCACGGGCATCTTCCCGCAGCTCGGGGAGCAGCTGGCGACTCCCAGCGCCATGACCTTCGACGCGGCCGCGAGCAGGCTCTACGTCGTCAACTCCAACGCCGAGGTCCTCTACGACTGGACACAGGGATCGTTCCAGGTCTTCGACGTCACCGATCCTCTCGCCCCGGCGCTCATAAAATCCGTGCCCACCGCGAGCTTCTCGGGGCAGATATATCTCGACCAGGCGGCGGGGATGGCCTACGTGCCCAACCGCTACAGCCCGGACGCGGGCGCCACCGAGGACAGGCTCTACATCTTCGACGTGGACGAGGCCTCGCCCGGCTTCGGCTCGTTCACCGAGCAACCCGCAGGGCTCAACGCCTACGCCATCGACTGCTGCTATCCTGCGGACCGCGCCTGGGTGACGACGAGCGAGGACGGGCTGCAGTACTTCGATCTCGCGGCCATCGGTCCGCCGGGCAGCCTCGCGCTGACCTGCGATCTCGATACCGGCGGGAGCCTCACGCAGACGGCGGTCAACCACATCGCCCGCAACGACCCGCAGGCGTTCCTCTCCCGCGAATACGGCGGGGTGCTGGTGGTGAACCTCGACAAGGCGGGCGACGCCGGCTCGGTGCCTGTGGACTACTGGATCAGCGACATACCGAATCCCGAGGGGATCGCGTTCGACGGCTCCCGCATCTGGGTGGTCGGCGAGGGCAACGAGTGCGACGGCGACTGGTGCCGCTTCGTGCAGGTGGTGGACGTCGCCCCGCTCGTCCCCCGCACCGGCAACACCACCGCAGCCCGGGTGGACAAGGACGACGCGGGGCTGCTCATCGCCACCATCGAGGTGGGAAAGAACCCGCAGGAGGTCCTCCTCTCGACGCAATACGCCTTCGTGACCAACCAGGACGACGACACGGTCACTGTCATCGACCGCGCGACGTACGCCGTGGTCGCGACCGTAAGCGTCGGGGAGGCGCCGTTCTCGCTGGCGCTCTACCTCACCCCGGCAGGCGACGAGAGGTATCTCTACGTGGGCAACGTGGAGTCGAACACCTTATCGATCATAGACATATCCACCCTCGCGGTGGTCGCCACGTACCCTTGAAGCGGTGCATGATATTGATCCGACTTGATTTTTTTGACACCCCAAGATATGGTGGCGAAAAGTTTGGCACCCACTACGGCTGGGGCTTTTTTAAAATGGCAAGGCAGTTATACGTCCTCTGAGAGGCCTATACCATGCGCATAAAGACCCTTGAGATGACAGGCTTCAAATCGTTCGCCGACCGCACTGTCGTCAATTTTGAGGAGGGGATCACCGGCGTGGTCGGCCCCAACGGCTGCGGCAAGTCCAACATCGTCGACGCCATCCGCTGGGTGATGGGCGAGATGAGCGCAAAGCACCTGCGCGGCTCCGCCATGGAGGACGTGATCTTCAACGGCTGCGAGTCGCGCCCGCCGGTCGGCATGTCCCAGGTCTTCCTCACCTTCGACAACTCCGACGGCCGCGCCCCGGCCGAGTACTCGCAGTACAGCGAGATACAGGTCGGCCGCAGGCTCTATCGCTCCGGCGAGAGCGAGTACTTCATCAACAAGACCCCGTGCAGGCTCAAGGACATCGTGGACCTCTTCCTCGGCACGGGCGTGGGCACCAAGGCCTACTCCATAGTCGAGCAGGGGATGGTCGGCAGCATCGTCTCCTCGAAGCCCGAGGACCGGCGCAGGCTCATCGAGGAGGCGGCAGGCATCTCGAAGTTCAAGGCGCGCAAGGAGGCGGCGCTGCGCAAGATGGACTCCACGCGCGCAAACCTCGCGAGGCTCACGGACGTGCTCGCGGAGCTCACCCGCCAGATCAACTCCCTCAACAGGCAGGCCAGGAAGGCGGAGCGATACCAGAAGGCAGGCGAGGAGCTGAGGGAGAGGGATCTCAGGCTCGCCGCCACGAAGCACAGGTTGCAGAGGCTCGAGATGGAGCGGTTCGTCTCCGAAAACATCAGGATGAGGGAGGAGGAGACCTCGAGCTCCGCGGAGCTCGCGCGCTACGAGGCCGACGTTGAGGCGGCCAGGCTCTCGATCGCCGGGATAGAGCGCGAGCTCGACGGGGTGCAGCAGGAGCTCTACCGCGTCCAGCACTCCACGAAGTTCTTCGAGTCGGAGATGGGGCACAGGTCCAAGGAGAGGGCGACTATTGCGGAGGCGAAGGGTTCGATCTCGCAGGAGATGGACGGTATCTCGGAGAGGTTGTCGGAGATAGACGCGTCCATAGACGCCGCGATCTCTGCGCTGGTCGAGGCGGACCTCATGCTCGCCGGATCGTCCGACCTGGTCCTCAACATGGAGGCGGAGGTCTCGGAGCTCAGGCAGAGCCACGACGGCCTGCGCGCCGAGTGCGAGGATCTGACGAGGCGGGTCATGCAGAGCGGGGAGTCGACGGCGAACCTCGCCGCGACCATCGAGCACCTCGAAGGGCGCAAGGTCGACCTCACCGGGAGGCTCGCCAAGGACCAGGCGTCCATCGACGCGACGGACCGCCGCCGCTCAGAGATCGCGAGGGAGCTCGAAGGCAGGTCCAGGGAGCTCGACGGCGCGCGCCAGCTCAAGTTCCAGATATCCCAGGAGTCGGAGACGGCGATGCTCAACCTCGATCAGCAGAGGGCGGCGCTGGCGGAGGCCGAGTCGGCCCTGCAGAGGGTGCGCGACGAGCTGAGCGACAGGCGCTCCTGCCTGAACTCGATCCGCGAGCTGCGCCGCAACCTCGAGGGCTACCGCGACGGCGTGCGCGCTGTCCTGACGCGCGTGGACGCCGAAGGCGAGAAGCTTGCCGGGGTCGTGGGCACGGTCAGCGATCTCATCGAGACGGAGCCCGAGTACGAGACCGCGCTCTCGGCGGTCCTGGGAGAGAGGCTGCAGTACGTGGTGGTGCGCTCCCACGAGGAGGGCGCCGAGGCCATAGACTACCTGCGGACCGCCGCGAGCGGCCGCAGCAGCTTCATACCGGTGGGGGTGCGCACATCCGCCGCCGGGGGCTCTCTCCCCGATGGCGACGGCGTCGTGGGCGCGATGTCGGAGTTCGTGCGCATGAGCGACGACTTTCGCAACATAGCCGACTATCTCGTGGGCGACGTGGTCCTCGTGGAGGACCTCGAGCGCGCGCTCGGGCTGTGGGGCACCGGGCGCTACCTCAAGACCTTCGTCACGCGCGACGGGAGCGTCGTGGATCCCTCGGGCGTCATCACCGGCGGATCGGGCGCAGGGGTGGAGGAGCAGCTGGTCGCCCAGAAGCGCAGGGCCAAGGAGCTTGAGGAGGAGGTGGCGAGGCTCTCAGGCGAGCTCACCGTCGCGGAGGGTGAGGCCGCCAGGCTTCGCGACAGGGTGAAGTCGATCGAGGAGCACGTCGAGGGGCTGCGCCGCGACTCGCACGGCGAGGAGATAAAATTCGTGAACCAGGAGCGCGACTGCGAGAGGCTGCGCGACGAGCAGAAGAGGCTCGAGGCGGAGCGCGACGCGCTCACGGTTGAGTCGGCCGCTCTCGCCGAGGAGCTCCGCAGGATCGACAACGAGAGGATCGAGGCGGAGCTCGCGCTTGAGGCCCACCGCGGCGACCGCAGGGACGCGGAGGAGAGGCTCGCCGAGTCGCAGGATGTCTTGGCCTCGGTCGCCTCGGAGCTCGGCGGCCGCGACCAGAAGCTCACCGACTTCAAGGTCGAGCTCGCCCAGGCCGAGGAGAGGCAGTCGTCGGCCGGCAGGGAGCTGGAGGGGCTCATCCGGCAGAAGGTCGTTGCGCTCATGTCGCGCGGGAGGCGGGCCGCGGAGCTGGCCGCATCCGATCAGCGCGACAGGGTGCTCGAGCGCGAGATCGAATCGCTCAAGGTGGACATGGACCTCGCCATAAGGGCGGTGGCGAGGCTTGCGGAGTCGCAGAGGGCCTGCCAGGGGCGCTATGAGGCGGGGCAGTCCGCCCTTCGCGAGAAGGAGCTCTCCATCCGCGAGGTCAGGCGCCTCCACGACGAGGCGGTCGCGAAGGTCCACGGCCTGGAGCTCAAGCTCACCGAGATGCGGGCGGGCGAGCGCTATCTCGCCGACGGCATACTCGAGCGGTACCACCTCGACCTGGCCTCAGTGGAGTCGCAGTACTTCACCGAGGGGCTCGACGTCGAGGCGGAGGAGGCGGCGGTCGCGGAGCTCAAGGACAGGCTCGAAAAGATAGGCCCGGTCAACGTCGACGCGATCAAGGAGTTCGACGATCTCTCCGAGCGGCACGCATTCCTCTCAGGCCAGCACGAGGACCTGTCGCTGTCGCTCGACAACCTCTCGAAGGCGATCGGAAAGATCAACCGCACCAGCCGCCAGCGCTTCCGCAGGGCGTTCGACGCGGTCAACGAGCAGTTCTCGATGCTCTTCCCGAAGCTCTTCCGCGGCGGAAGGGCGAACCTCATGCTCACAGACGAGGAGAACCTGCTCGAGACCGGCATCGAGATCGTCGCGCAGCCGCCAGGCAAGAAGCTGCAGTCCATCACGCTTCTGTCGGGCGGCGAGAAGGCGCTCACGGCGGTGGCGCTGGTCTTCGCGATCTTCCTCATAAAGCCGAGCCCATTCTGCCTGCTCGACGAGGTGGACGCGCCGCTCGACGATGCGAACATAGACCGCTTCAACGACCTCATACGCTCCATGACTCCGCATTCGCAGTTCATCCTCATCACCCACAACAAGCGGACGATGGAGCTCGCCGATCTGCTCTACGGGGTCACGATGGAGGAGGCGGGCGTCTCCAAGCTGGTCTCGGTAAGGCTCGCGGCCGACAGGGACGAGGAGGACAAGGTCGCCTGAGTTCCGTGACTCGTGACTCGTAACTCGTGACTCGTGACTGGCGATAAGAGGCCATGGATACCGTCCATATTTCCATAATTCAGGGCATCGCGGGGCTCGCCGTCGTTTCGGCGATCTTCGCCCTCATCGTCAGGATGAGAAAGGGGCGGGGCTCCGCGCTCACCGTGCGTCCGCCTGCGCGAATGGGGTTCGGCGACGGGCTGGCGAGGCTCCTCTGCGACGCCCGCCTCGACGACGGGTTCTGGGCGAGGCTCGAGTCCCAGCTCATCGCCTCGGACGCGGGGCTCGCCGTGACGGAGCATCTCATCTCGCGCGCGCGCGCGGAGCGCACCCCCGCCATGGTGAAGCATCGCCTTGCCGAGGAGATGGTGGGGATGCTCAGGTCGGCACGACCCCCCGTCCTCTCCAGGCCGCACGTGGTGCTCGTCATGGGGGTCAACGGCGTGGGCAAGACCACGACCATAGCGAAGCTCGCCCGCTCCCACATCGACGAGGGCAGGAGGGTGCTGCTCGTCGCATGCGACACCTTCCGCGCGGCCGCCTCGGAGCAGCTCGCCGAGTGGGGGAAGAGGCTTCGCTGCGAGGTGGTGGCGCAGAGGCCCGGCGCCGACCCCGCTGCGGTGGCGCACGACGGTGTCTCGAAGGCCGCGGCTAGGGGCCACGACGTGGTCATCGTCGACACCGCCGGGAGGCTGCACACAAGGCAGAACCTCATGGAGGAGCTCAGGAAGATATCGCGCGTGCTGGCGAAGGCCTGCCCCGGGGCGCCTCACGAGAAGCTCATCGTCATCGACGCCACGGTGGGAGGCAACGGCCTCGTCCAGGCGCGCGAGTTCCACGCGGCGGTCGGCCTCACCGGCGCCGTGGTCGCCAAGCTCGACGGCACGGCAAAGGGAGGGGTGCTGCTCGCGATATCGCGGGACCTCGGCGTCCCGATCAGGCACGTGGGCACGGGTGAGGGGATGCGGGATCTCAAGCCCTTCGACGCACGTGAGTTCGTGGAATCCATCCTCTCATGCGAGTGACCATCGAAAAGCTCGTCCACGGCGGCAGCGGGATGGCGGCCCACGAGGGCCGCAAGGTCTTCGTGCCGTTCTCCGCGCCGGGCGACGTCGTCGAGGTCGAGATCGTCGCCGAGCACCCGGGATACCTCGAAGCGGAGCTGCTCGCGATCGTGGAGCCCGCCCCCTGCAGGACCGCGCCCCGCTGCCCGGTGTTCGGCGTGTGCGGCGGATGCCAGTGGCAGCACATCTCCTACGAGGCGCAGCTCGAGTGGAAGGGAAGGATCCTCGCCGAGACCCTCGCTCGCGTCGGAAAGATCGACGACCCGCCGGTGCTTCGCGCCCTGCCTTCCCCCATGCAGTGGAACTATCGCGACCGCATGCAGCTGCACGTGGATTCGAGGGGCAGGGTCGGGTACTACAGACGCGGGTCTAAGGAGGTCGTGGAGTTCGAGGAGTGCGCCATAGCGGCCGAGGCGCTCAACCGCGAACTCCGCGAGCGCAGGGGGGAGATATCGAGGCGCGACCGCGGCATCGCGCTCAGGGCCCACAGAGGCGAGGGGTTCTCCCAGATCAACCCGGGGCAGAACGAAAACCTCAGGGCCCTCGTCTGCGAGTGGCTGGGTCAGGTCCCGCACTCGAGCGTGCTCGAGCTGCACGCCGGCTCCGGCAACTTCACCTTCGCGCTCGCCCGCGTGGCGGGCAGCGTCATCGCCACCGAGATCGACGGCCGCGCGGTGGCTCTGGCGGCGAGGGCCCAGGAGAGGGAGCGCGCCTGCAACGTGCAGTTCCACAGGATGGACGACGCCCGCGCGGTGATCCGCTTCGGCCGCTTCGCTGAGGCGGTGATCCTCGACCCGCCGAGGAAGGGGTGCCCCGAGGCGATCGGGGCGATCGCGGAGGCCCTCCCGCGCACGGTGCTCTACGTGTCGTGCGATCCCGCCACCCTCTCGCGCGATCTCCGCTCGCTCTCGGTTGCGGGCTACAGGCTCATCCGCGCGATGCCGGTGGACATGTTCCCGCAGACCTTTCACATAGAGGCGCTGGCCATGCTCTCCCGGAGCTGACCTAACAAGCCGTAATAGAAGCCTATTTAATTCCCCGGCGCCCTTGACAATGAGGTCGCTTCTGATACAAGTATCCGACTTTTTTACTGATTCAGGAAACTCAGGGATGATCAGGGCCCATTCCACTCGAGAGGGGTGATTTCAGATGCCGGGAATCAGAGTCCGCGAGGGCGAGACCTTCGAGCAGGCGCTTCGCCGCTTCAAGAAGCAGTGCGAAAAGGGGGGGATCCTCTCCGACGTGCGCAAGCGGGAGTATTACGAGAAGCCCTCGGTCAAGGAGAAGAGGAAGCGCGAGGCCGCGAAGAAGAAGCGACACCGCAGGTACTGATGGCGTTCGCAGGCCGGGGTGAAAGGGGTGGGCTGTGCCTCTGAAACAGCAGATCGTCGACCAGACCAGGGATGCGATGAAGGCGAAGGACTCCGTCAGGGTGGGGTGCCTCCGCCTCCTCTCCGCCGCGATCAAGAACAAAGAGATCGAGAAGCGTGGCGAGCTCGACGACGCCGAGTGCGCCCGGGTGCTCGCGACCCTCGCCAAGCAGCGCGGCGAGTCGATCGAGATGTACAAGAGGGGAGCGAGGCAGGACCTGGTCGACAAGGAGGAGGCGGAGCTCAGGATCATTCAATCTTTTCTTCCAAAGCCGCTTTCCGATGAGGAGCTGGCGACGCTCGTCGGCGAGGCCGTCGCCGAGACGGGCGCGAGCTCGCCGGCCGACATGGGCAAGGTCATGAAGGCGCTTGCTCAGAGGACCGCCGGCCGCGTCGACGGGAAAAAGTTGAGCGAGGCGGTCAAGGCCAGGCTCTCGGAAAAGCAGGGCTGAGTTCAAAGGCGCCGGATGTTTAGCAAATCGACCCTCGACGAGATAAGGGAGCGCGTCTCCATCGCATCGCTCATCGGCGAGCGCATGCCGCTCAAGCGCGCGGGCCGCAACTTCAAGGGCCTCTGCCCGTTCCACAACGAGAAGACCCCGTCGTTCTCCGTCAGCGACGAGAAGGGCATCTACCACTGCTTCGGCTGCGGGGCGGGCGGCGACTGCTTCCAGTTCCTCATGCAGTTCGACGGCGTGGGGTTCGCTGATGCGGTCGAGCAGCTGGCGGCCAAGGTCGGCGTCACCATCGAGAGGAGCGCCGACCCCCGCCAGGCGGCGCAGGAGGACGAGCGGCAGAAGAGGCGGCGGCAGCTTTTGCGCGTGAACGATATCGCGCGAGAGTTCTTCTCCATGCAGCTCGCGGACGAAAAAATCGGGGCCGAGGCGAGGGCTTACCTGCAAGCCCGCGGAATCAAAGATGAAATTTTAAAGCAACATTTTCTGGGGTTTGCCGACAAGAGCTGGGAGTCGCTGGCGGGGCATCTTCGGTCGAAGGGGGTGCCCGATGCGCTGGCGGTCGAGCTGGGGTTGATAAAGCGTCGGGACGGCGGCGGGGCCTACGACTTCTTCCGCAACCGGGTCATCTTCCCGATCGTGTCGCCGCGCGGGGAGGTGATCGGCTTCGGCGGGCGCGCGATCGGCTCGGGAGAGGCGGGGGAGCCGCAGGCGAAGTATCTCAACTCGCCCGACTCGCCGATATACCACAAGTCGGGCAGCGTCTACGGGCTCGACAGGTCGGCGGCCGCGATCCGCTCCCTGGACCGCGTCATCCTCGTGGAGGGCTACATGGATTTCATAGCCCTCCACCAGAGCGGCGTGGAGAACGTAGCGGCGCCGCTGGGCACCGCGCTCACAGAGGGGCACGTCTCCGCGCTGGCGCGATACACGCGCAACATGGTGCTCGTGTTCGACGGCGACGAGGCGGGCTCGCGCGCCGCCATCAGGTCGCTGGGTGTGTTCGTCGACTCGGGGATCATGCCCCGCGTGGCGCTCCTTCCCTCCGGCGAGGACCCGGATTCGCTCGTGAGGAAGGAGGGGGCGGAGGCGTTCCGCGCGAGGATAGAGAGGGCGAGGCCCCTGTTCGATCATTTCGTCGAGCTGACGGTCGCGAAGACCGGGCTCGACTCGGCGGGCAAGGTGGCCGCGCTCCAGAGGATAGCGCCGATGATGGCCAGGGTCGATGACCCGGTCGAGTCGGCGATACTCAGGCAGCACCTTGCCCGAAGGCTCGACGTCGAGGAGAGGGTGATCGCCGGGGCTGCGGGCGCGCAGCGCAAAAGGGGCGCTTTGGCCCCGCAGGAGAGGGGCCGCGACGCGGCCGCGGAGAGCTCGGTGGAGCGGTTGCTCATCAGGACGATGCTGGCGCACCCCGAGACCGCGCCGGCGGTGTTCGGTTCGATAGCGGCGGCCGACTTCGCCGACGAGTGGTGCCGCACCGCGGCCGGGATGCTGGCTGCGGCGGCGGCGGGCGGCCGCGCCCCCGATGTGAACGCCCTGATCGCCGGCATCGAGGACGATCAGCTCGCCTCCGCGCTCCGCGCGCTGGCGATCGGCGAGCCGGGGCTCTCGGACGAGGAGGCCGCGAACGTGGCGGCCGACTGCGCCAGGCGCATGGCGGCGAGGCCGGTGCAGACGAGGATAGAGGCGATAAACGAAGAGATCATCCGCGCGCAGGACCGGGCAGACGATGGGCGCATCGTGAGCCTGCTCGCCGAGAAGGGCGAGCTGGTGAGCCGGATCCATAGGCGCGCGGGGACAGGAGAGAGATGAGCACCCAAGTGCAGAGCAGCGAGCAGAGGACGAAGAAGGCCCCGTCGGACATCGAGGAGGTGAAGAACCTCATCTCCGCCGGCAAGACCAAGGGGTACCTAACGGTGGAGGAGGTCAACGACGCCCTCCCGGCCGACATGGTGAGCTCCGCCCAGCTCGACGACGTGCTGACCATATTCGACGACATGGACATCGAGATCGTCGACAACGAGGAGGAGGGGAAGAACCTCAAGGAGCGCTCGCAGGCCAAGGAGAAGGTCGAGGAGAAGGCCCCCCGGATCGAGCCGGGCCCCGATTACGCCGTGCGCAGCGTGGACCCGGTGCGCATGTACCTGCGCAAGATGGGGCAGGTCGCCCTGCTCACGCGCGAGGGGGAGGTCGAGATCGCCAAGCGCATCGAGCGCGGCCAGAACGAGATGATGGGCATACTCCTCTCGAGCCCCCTGGGCGTCTCGCGCATAGTGGCGCTCGGCGAGGACCTGCAGCGCAACCGCATCCGCGTGATCTCGGTCATAAAGGACGCTGAGGACCTGGACGAGGCGGACCTCGAGGAGTTCGACGAGACCGGCCACCGCGCGAGGATACTCAAGCTCATGAGCAGGGTGCGCGCCCTGGAGAAGCAGAGGCGCGAGGCGTTCAAAAAGGTCGGCCGGGCCAGCACCTCGAAGAAACAGAAGGAAGGGTGCAGGGAGAAGCTCGCCGAGGTCCAGGAGCAGATGCTCGGCTGCTTCAAGGAGATGCAGCTCTCCACCAGGACTATCAACGGCATAGTGGAGGCGTTCCACCAGGTGATCGAGCAGGCGGAGAACTACCAGAAGACCATACACGGCTGCGCGAGGAAGCTGCACTGCAAGGACTCCGAGATCCGCGAGAGGATAAGGGAGTACAAGCGCACCGACTACCAGCGCCGCAAGGTGGTGAAGGAGACCGGCCTCTCGAGGGAGGCGGTCGCCGAGGTGATCAGGGAGTTCGACAAGGTGCAGTCGGAGAAGAGCCACCTCGAGAGGGGCGCGGGCCAGAGCATGGAGGAGCTGCGCACCACCTACCGCGAGATAAAGCGCGCGGAACAGTTCGCCGAGCGCGCCAAGAGCGAGCTCATCGAGGCCAACCTGAGGCTGGTCGTCTCGATCGCGAAGAAGTACACCAACAGGGGGCTGCAGTTCCTCGACCTCATCCAGGAGGGCAACATCGGCCTCATGAAGGCGGTCGACAAGTTCGAGTACCGCCGCGGCTACAAGTTCTCGACCTACGCG